>CALZIC010000076.1 GCA_945787285.1 uncultured Desulfuromonadales bacterium | reverse complement strand
GGGAAACCGACCACGGTACAGACCTTGACCTCCGAACCGTAAAGCAGCTCCGCAGCCAGGGGGACAAACGACGGCGGAATGCACACCGAAGCGAAACCGTACTCGACCGCTTCTTCGCAGAGCTGGCGGATCTGGTCGGCGGTGGTGCCGGGTTTGAGCAGGGTATGGTCGATAAAGGGGGCCGGATGATCGAATGACATGGGAAAACGAAACTCCTCAGCAAATCAGGGGAGGATTTTTCCTCGCGAAACGTGGAACGGCAAAAGCCAAGACACAGCCCGCCGTGGTCGAAACCACGGCAGGCGGATACCGCCTCGCGGGCTGTCTGCAGGCCGCTCAGGTGCGGTAGTCGGCATTGATCTTGACGTAGTCATAGGTCAGGTCGGAAGTGTAGTAATCGGCCTTCCCCCCGCCCAGGTTGAGATCGACGGTGACGGTAAATTCAGGGGTCTTCAGCACCTCGGTCGCCTTGGCTTCGAGTTCGGCCCCGGTGGTGACGCCATGGCGGACCACCGAAACATCGCCGAAGCGGATCTCGATGCGGTCCGGGTCGACTTCGGACCCCGAATAGCCGACGGCGGCGATGATCCGCCCCCAGTTGGCGTCCTCGCCGAAGAAGGCGGTCTTGACCAGGTTCGAGGTGGCGACGCTGCAGGCGGCCTGCTTGGCCTCGGCATCGTCCTTGGCGCCGCAGACGTGGATGCGCACCAGTTTGGTCGCCCCCTCGCCGTCGCGGACGATCATCTTGGCCAGGTCGAGCAGAACGGCATCCAGGCGCTCGCAGAACTGCTGCGCCTCGGGACTCCCCACGGCAATCGCGGGGTTGCCGGCCTTGCCGTTGGCCAGCAGCAGCACCATGTCGTTGGTCGAGGTGTCACGGTCGACGGTAATGCTGTTGAACGAGCGGTCGACCGCCCCGCGCAGCGCAGCGTCGATGAATGCCGGTTCGAGCTCGGCATCGGTCATGACGAAACCGAGCATGGTCGCCATGTTGGGATGAATCATCCCGGCCCCCTTGGCCACTCCGAGAATGGTATACGGCTTGCCCCCGGCCTCGCCGGCGGCCCCGGAAACCTTGGCGAAGGAATCGGTGGTCATGATCGCTTGGGCCACAACATCGATGCAGTTTTCGGCCAGCTTGCCGGCCAGCGGAGCCATGGCGGCTTCAAACCGGGCTACCGGCAGCGGAGCGCCGATCACCCCGGTGGAGGAAACGGCCACCAGGTCTTCGGCGATACCCAGCGCCTCACCGGCCAGGGCGCCGCAGCGCAGGGCGTCCTGCATCCCCTGCGCTCCGGTGCAGGCGTTGGCGTTGCCACTGTTGACCAGGATCGCCTGGCACTGCCCCTTGCGGATGCGCGGAGCGCTCAGCAGAACCGGGGCGGCCACCACCTTGTTGGTGGTGAAAACCCCGGCGCAGCGGGCCGGAGTCTCCGAAACAATCAGGGCAAGGTCAGGCTTGCCCGATTTTTTGATCCCGGCGGAACAGGCTGCAAAAGAAAACCCGGCTACCCCTTGGATATCGCTTTTGGTCATCGGTTCACTCCCCATGAAATGGTCTCAGGCTACTGGGCACAGCATTTCTTGTATTTTTTTCCGCTGCCGCACGGGCAGGGGTCGTTGCGGCCGACCTTGTCCTCGTCGCGGTGGGCCGGCTTTTTCACCTGGTCGGCAGCGCCGGCCCGGTTGAGAATGATGCGGCGGCGCCGCTGTTCGGCCGCCTCCATCTGATCGACATCTTCCTCCCTGGCCAGCTGGATGCGGTAAAGCTTCTGGATCACTTCCTGACGGATGCGCCCCATCATCTCCATGAACAGACCGTAGGCCTCGCGCTTGTACTCCTCTTTGGGGTTCTTCTGCCCGTAGCCGCGCAGACCGATCCCCTCCTTGAGGTGGTCGATGGAGAGGAGATGGTCCTTCCACTGGGAATCGATGGTCTGCAGCAGCAGCACCTTCATCAGATGCTCCATCACCGGGGTGGTGAATTCCTCTTCCTTGACCGCCAGCTGGGCCGTGACCTGTTCCTTGATCTGTGCCTCGAGCAGCTCCTGGGTCAGCCCCTGACTCTCGGGATCAGGAAGAGCCGGCTGAAAGTAGAACTGGTTGAAAATATCATCGGAGAGGCTGCTCCAGTTCCAGTCGGGAGCCGGGGTCTTGGGCGGACAGAAGGTGGCGACGATGTCCTCGACCATCTCGGCGATGATTCCGTCGATGATGTCGCGAATCCCCTCTCCGGCAAGCACCTCCTTGCGCTGGGTGTAAATGACCTCGCGCTGCTTGTTCATGACGTCATCATACTCGATGAGGTGCTTGCGGATTTCGAAGTTGTGTCCCTCGACCTTTTTCTGGGCGTTTTCGATCGCCTTGGAAATGATGCCGTGTTCGATCGGTTCACCTTCGGGGATTTTAAGTTTATCCATGACGAACGCCACCCGGTGCGAGCCGAAAATGCGCAGCAGGTCGTCGTCGAGGCTCAGGAAAAAACGGCTGGCTCCCGGGTCCCCCTGGCGACCGGCGCGGCCGCGCAACTGGTTGTCGATGCGCCGCGATTCGTGACGCTCGGTGCCACAGATATAAAGACCGCCGGCCTCAAGCACCTGCTCCTTTTCAGCGGCGCACTGCTGCTGAAACTTCTCCAGGGTCGCCGGAAGGAGATCCTCGGCGTTCTCCCCGCCCAGCACCTCTTTTTCAGCCAGCATATCGGGGTTGCCGCCAAGGATGATATCGGTGCCGCGCCCCGCCATGTTGGTGGCGATGGTCACCGCGCCGCGACGCCCGGCCTGGGCGACGATCTCCGCCTCCCTTTCATGCTGTTTGGCGTTCAAAACGTTGTGAGGGACTCCGCGCTTGCGCAGCACCTCGGCCAGAAATTCCGATTTCCGATTTTTCGATAGAGATGGTGCCGACCAGGCACGGCTGCCCCTTCTGGTGCCGTTCGACGACATCGTCGATGACCGCCATAAACTTCTCTTTTTCGGTCTTGTAGATGACATCGGAAACATCCAGGCGCTGCATCAACCGATTGGTCGGCATAACGACCACGGCGAGTTTGTAGATCTGGTGGAATTCGGCCGCCTCGGTGTCGGCCGTACCGGTCATGCCGCTGAGCTTTTCATACATGCGGAAATAGTTCTGGAAGGTGATGGTCGCCAGGGTCTGGTTCTCGCTTTCGACCTTCACCCCTTCCTTCACCTCGACGGCCTGGTGCAGACCGTCGCTCCAGCGGCGCCCCGGCATCAGACGCCCGGTGAACTCATCGACGATCATGACCTCGCCATCCTTGACGACGTAGTCGACATCGCGCTTAAAGAGGGCGTGCGCCTTGAGGGCCTGATTGACGTGGTGGAGCATCTCGATATTGCCTGGCTCGTAGAGGTTCTCGACTCCCAGAAGCTTCTCGACCCTGGCCACCCCCTCCTCGGTGAGGGCGGCGCTCTTGGCTTTTTCGTCGACGGTGAAATCGCCGGTATACTCCTTGGTCTTCTGTCCGAGATTGCCGTCGCGATTCTCGATGACCTCCCCCTTCTTGAGCATGGGGATAACCCGATTGACGGTGTAGTAAAGTTCGCTCGAGGCTTCGCTGGGCCCGGAGATGATCAGCGGGGTCCGCGCTTCGTCGATGAGAATGGAGTCGACCTCATCGACGATGCAGAAGAAGTGGGGACGCTGAACATATTCGTTCAGGTCGAATTTCATGTTGTCACGCAGGTAGTCGAAGCCGAACTCGTTGTTGGTTCCGTAAGTGACGTCGCAGGTGTAGGCGTCCTTGCGCTGGGCATCGGTGAGGCCGTGAACGATGCAGCCGACGCTCAAACCGAGAAAACGGTGGATGCGCCCCATCCAGTCGGAGTCGCGCGAGGCCAGGTAGTCGTTGACGGTGACGACATGCACCCCATTTCCGGCGAGGGCGTTGAGGTACGAAGGGAGGGTCGCGACCAGGGTCTTACCTTCACCGGTCTTCATCTCGGCGATCTTGCCCGAGTGAAGCACCATGCCGCCCATCAGCTGAACATCGAAGTGCCGCATGCCGAGGACGCGCTTGCCGGCCTCGCGCACCACGGCAAAGGCTTCGGGGAGCAGGTCGTCCAGGGTCTCGCCGTCGGCCAGGCGCTGGCGGAACTCGACGGTCTTGGCGGCCAGCTGCTCATCGGAAAGCGCGGCGATTTCCGCTTCGAGTTCGTTAATTTTATCAACAGCAGGCTGCATCCGCTTGAGCTCGCGGTCGTTCTTGCTGCCGACAATTTTCTTTACTAATGATCCTATCATCAAAAGGACTCCGTATTATCAGCTGCGACCGAAAAACTCCGGCCACTTCCAGGGTAAAATCAAGCCTGTCAAAAAGAGCAGATTTTAGCATAAAGCCCCTCCCCTCACAAGGGCAAAGGGGCTCTGACAGGGCCTTCCGGTCGGGGACCGGAACCAAAACAAAAACGCCCCGGAAGTACCGGGGCGTTTTTGTTTAAGGGCTTCAGTTGAATCAGAGGTATTTCCACGGGTTGAGAGGAACCCCGTTGCGGCGAACCTCGTAGTGCACGTGAGAGCCGGTGGAAGAACCGGTATTGCCGACCTCGGCGATCTTATCGCCGCGCCTGACCCGCTGCCCGACCTTGACCAAGTTTTTGGAGTTGTGACCGAAATAGGTTTTGTAGCCATAGCCGTGGTCGATCACCACCAGCTTGCCGTACCCCGCGGCCGTCTCCGAACGGCTGACGATACCGTCGGCGGTGGCATAAATCGGCGTTCCGGTTCTCGAGGCGATATCGAGCCCCTCATGCATCTTGCGCCGCCCGGAAAAGGGCGACTTGCGCATGCCGAATCCCGAGGTTATCCAGCCGTTGGTCGGCTTGCCGAGGGGCTTTGCCCCGAACAGAGAGCGTTCATCGTTGAGAAACCCCTGAATCTCCTCCTGGCTTTCGCGACGCAGGTCGATGGCCTGCATGATTTCATCGATCTGGCGCTGCATGGCCGAAAACTCGCCGGCCACGTCCTCTTCGGGAGGACCGCCGACCCCGGCGACAGCATCGGCCTTCGGCTTGGAGAGTTTGGCCATAACACGGACCTTGGCGTCATTTTGGGCGAGAACGACCAACTCCTGGCGCAACCCTTCAAGGCTGGCGGTCAGGCGCTGCAGCTCGTTGTGCTGGGTGCGGTTTTCAACCTGGAGCCGCGCAAGCTCTCCGCGGTCGAATCCGAGGCGCCAGTAATCGTAGGCGAGCAGAGACACGCCGACCACCAGCAGCACGGCTACGCCGGCCGCCAGATGCAGCCAGCTTCGCTTGAGGCCGAAGCGCCGCACCGTATGCGAGCCTTCGGGAATAAGCAGAACCGTATATCGTTTAGTAGACAACCAGACCTCCCGCTTACAAAAATCACACGGTGAAACAAACAGTTGTTGACATTAATAAATGAATTAACCGGATGTCAAGCATTTTACCCTGAGACGCAATCGGTCCATTGGCTTAAAACTCGATACTCATGGCAATTTCGTCGCATTCCGGAAACTTGGGACATCTCATGCAGTCCCTCCAGATCTTGTGCGGCAGTTCCGATTTTTCGATTTCGTGAAAACCGACCTTGCTGAAAAAACCCGGCTTGTATGTCAGGGCAAAGACCTTCTTCAAGCCGAGCTCCTTGGCCTCTTCGAGGCAGGATATCACCAGATCGCGGCCGATTCCTCGCCCCCCCTGCCCTTCATCGACGGCCAGAGATCGAACCTCAGCCAGGTCCTCCCAGCAGATATGCAGACAGACCGTGCCGACCACGGCACCATCGACTTCAAAGACGTAGAAATCGCGGATCTCCTCGTAGATCTCCGAAAGCGAGCGGGACAGCATCAGACCTTCTTTGGCATAGGCCAGCAAAAGCCGGTGAATGACCTTGGCATCAGGAATACGCGCCTTACGAATCATAACAAGTCTCCCCAAAGTACCGCACACAAATATTTAAGCAAGTATTGCGCCAAATCAACCCCCACGGGACAGCCCGATCAACTCTCGGGCATGCTCGAGGGTTCGGTCGGTAACGCAGGCACCGCCAAGCATACGGGCCATCTCCCGGGTCCGCTCCTGTTCGTCGAGCAGCACCAGAGAAGTGCGGGTGCGCCCCCCCTCTTCGCCCTTCTCGACCCGGTAGTGAACATCCCCAAAAGCAGCCACCTGGGGCAGGTGGGTGATGCAGAGAACCTGCTTGCCGCGGGCCACCCCGCGCAGCTTTTCGCCAACCGCCGTGGCCGCCTCGCCGCCGATGCCGGCATCGACCTCATCGAAAACCAGGGTCGACAGGCCATCGCCCTCGGGCGCCGCCCCCTTCAGGGCCAGCATGATGCGGGAGAGTTCCCCCCCCGAGGCGATACGGGCCAGAGGCTTCGGCTCTTCACCGGGATTGGGGGAAAGGAAAAACTCGCCGGTTTCCAGCCCCCTCGGGCCGGGCTCGGATAAAACGGTCAGCCGCATCTCGAAACGGGCCTTGCCCATGGCCAGGTCGCCGAGCTCGCGCTCGACCTTCTGCTTCAGCTCCCCTGCGGCCTGCTGTCGTGTGGCCGACAGGGCCTCTCCGGCCTTGCGCAGCTGCCGGGTCGCCTCCGACAGCTTGGCGCCCAAGGCGTCGCGGGCCGCGTCGATATCGGTCAGCTCTTCGAGCTCGCCGTCGATGTCGGCTTTGTACGAAAGAACCGCCTCAATGGTCGGTGCATACTTGCGCTTGAGTGATGCCAGCTGGGCCAGGCGCTCTTCCACCTCGTTCTGACGACCCGGCTCGAAAGAAATCTGCCGGCCGTGATCCCGCAGTTCGTTGGCCACGTCCTCCAGCGTGTAGAGAGAGCTGCGCAGCGTTTCTCCCAGCGGACCGAGACGGGGGTCGATCTCGGCCAGAGACTCGAGACTTGCGGCCAGGGTTTCGAGCTTTTCGCAGACAGCACCGTCATCCCCGTACAGCGTACCATAACCGCCCGAGGTCGCCGCCGCGAGACGCTCCTGGTGCAGCAACAACAGGCGATCGGCCTCAAGCTCGTCATCTTCGCCCGGTTTCGGGTCAACTTCACCGATCTCCCGACTCTGAAACGACAGAAATTCCAGGCGCTGCTGCCGCTCGCGCTCGGCCTCATCGAGGTGGGTCAGGCGACGCTGCAGCTGCTGCACGTTCTGATAGTGGCCGCAATAACCCTCGACCAGTTCGCCGGCCCGGGCGAATTGATCGAGAAGGGCCAGATGCAGTTCGCTGCGCTGCAGCCCCTGCTGGGCATGCTGGCCATAGATGGTCATCATGCCGGCGGTCAGCGGCTGCAACTGCCCCAATGTCGCCAGCGAACCGTTGACAAAGACCTTGTTTTTTCCCGAACGGGAAACGACCCGCCGCACCACCAGCTCATCCCCGCCGCAAAATCCGCCTTCGTCGAGGGCGCGTTGCAAATCGGGGCAATTCGACAGGTCGAAAAGCGCCTCCACCACCGCTTCTTCTTCACCGGTGCGAATCAGGTCAGGGCGGGCCCGCTCGCCGAGGAGCAGGCCGACCGCATCGATCACGATCGACTTGCCGGCGCCGGTTTCGCCGGTCAGCACATTGAAGCCGGCGCCAAAAGAGACCTGCAGATGGTCGATGATGGCAAAATTCTTGATGATCAGGTCGGTGAGCATAATGAATTATCCGAACTCCGCCGCGGCGGAATTAACTCGCGAGTGCCCATCCTGAAACGATGGATGGGACTAGCGCAGTTTTCATATGGGAAACGAGCCATTTTTCGCAAGATCAAGCAAACCAAGGCCTTGCGCGGAGACGTACACCGTACGTCGCACAAGCAAGGCCGCAGATTGACGCCGAGATTGCGGAAAAGGGCCGCTTCCGGAAGAAAACTCGCTAACGGGCGCCCCAGTGCAGCTTGGTGCGCAGAACTTCGAAAAAGTCTTTCGACGGGCTTTTGACCAGCAGGCTGCTGCTGCGGGACTTGCGAATCTCCACCACGTCTCCGCCACGCAGCGGCATGCCCACCTGCCCATCGCCGGTAAAGACGACATCCTCGTCCTGGAACTTGACTTCGATGCGGATAATCGACTGGTCCGAAACAATGACCGGCCGGTTGGTCAGCATATGGGGGCAGATCGGGGAGATGACCAGGCAATTCAGCCCCGGATAGATGATCGGGCCTCCGGCCGCGAGGTTGTAGGCCGTTGAACCGGTGGGGGTCGAGATGATCAGACCGTCGGCCTTGAAGGTGGTCAGATAGTCGTCGTCGACCATCACCTCCATGTCGATGATGCGGGCCAGCGCCCCCTTGTTGATGACCACGTCGTTGAGCACCTGGTAGCGGTCGACTTCCTGCCCTTCGCGGCGAACGACGGCCTCAAGCATCAGGCGGGAGGTCACGGTGAAATCCCCCTCGAGAACCTTCTCGAGAACCGGATACAACTCTTCGAGGGGGATTTCGGTCAAAAAACCGAGGCTGCCGAGGTTGACCCCGAGGATCGGGACACGCAGATCCCCGACCTTGCGGGTGACAGAAATGAGGGTGCCGTCCCCGCCGAGAACAATGATCATGTGGACCATCGCCGGGATCGAGCCGCCGGGATAGCCCTCGGCATCCCCCATATTCTTGGCAAGCCGCTGCTCGACAAAGACCTCAATGCCCCGCTCCTGCAGCCAGGCCGTCAACTCACGGGCAACGACCACGGCATCGGGATTGCTACGTTTGGCAAAAACACCAATCCGGTTCATAAAACCCCCTTTCGACCAAAGTGTCAAGATACCACAGAGACCGTTCAAAGTCTATCGCTTTCAACAACTTAGCGGAGTAAGGGCTTGTCGGCCAGAGCCCCCTGTGCTACAGTGCTCCGCCATAGAAAAACAAACTGAATTTTCTTCACAGAGTCGAGGACATGGACCTTTTCGAACAGAGCCCCCATACAGCCAGCGAGGCGCCGATGGCCGAGAGGATGCGCCCCCGCAACCTCGAGGAAATGGTCGGCCAGCAGCACCTGCTCGGCGAAGGAAAAGTCCTGCGCCGGCTGATCGAATCGGACCAGGTCGCCTCGATCATCTTCTGGGGGCCTCCCGGCACCGGCAAGACGACCCTGGCCCAAGTGATCGCCAACTCGACCCGAAGCCGCTTCGTCTTCTTTTCAGCGGTGCTGCAGGGGGTCAAGGACGTTCGGGAAATCGTCGCCAAGGCGCGGGAAGAAAAAGCCTACCAGGGCCGCAAAACGCTCCTCTTCGTCGATGAAATCCATCGCTTCAACAAAGCTCAGCAAGACGCCTTCCTCCCCTACGTCGAGCGGGGGGACCTCATCCTGATCGGCGCGACCACCGAAAACCCCTCCTTTGAGGTCAACTCGGCACTGCTGTCGCGGTCGCGGGTCTTCGTCCTCAACCCGCTCGAGGCCGAAGACATCAAAGCGCTCCTCTACCGGGCGCTCTCCGATCCGCGGGGGCTGGCAGAGAAACAGCTGGAGATCGCCGAGGACGCCTGTGAATTTCTGGCCGAGCAGGCCGGCGGAGACGCCCGGGTCGCCCTGAACACCCTCGAGTTGGCCTCGGCCGGGTCGGATAAAATTATCACCCTCGACGCCGTTCAGGAAGCGCTGCAGAAAAAGGCCCTCCTCTACGACAAGGGGGCCGAGGAGCACTACAACGTCATCTCCGCCTTCATCAAGAGCATGCGCGGCTCCGACCCCGACGGCGCTCTCTACTGGCTGGCGCGGATGATCGAAGCGGGGGAAGACCCGCTTTTCATCGCCCGGCGGATGGTGATTTTCGCCTCGGAGGACGTCGGCAACGCCGACCCGAGAGCGCTGCAGCTCGCCCTGTCGGTACAGCAGGCGGTGCATTTCATCGGCCTGCCCGAGGGACGCATCCCCCTCGCCCAGGGGGTCACCTACCTGGCCACCGCCCCCAAGAGCAACGCCTCCTACGCCGGCATCAACCAGGCCCTGTCCGAAGTTCGCAAAAGCGGCGCCCTGCCGGTCCCCAAACACATCCGCAACGCGCCGACCAAACTGATGAAAGAGCTCGACTACGGCAAGGGGTATCGCTACGCCCACGATTATACCGACGGCATCACCGAACAGGAATACCTGCCCCAAAAGCTTGCCGGCAGAACCTTTTACCGGCCCACCGAGCGCGGCTATGAAAAGATGATCGGCGAACGGATGCGCTATTGGGAGGGCTTGCGCAAGCCCTCCCGTGAGAACCGGGTCGCAGACGACGCCAAGCCCGAAAAAGACGACTCCCCGCAATAAGCGATGCTGCGCTGCCCCTTCCTGCCATAACAGCCCCCGAGATCAGGCCCCTATGGAAAAGACAACCTATTATTTCTATTCGAATATCGCTCGCGATGTCCTCGCCCAGATCGACAAGGGCCAGGACCAGATCGAGATTTCAACAGACCTCAACCGGTCCTCCGCCAGCTTTTCCCTCTGCGGCGACGAACTCGTTCTCGACGACCGGAACAGGCTCAGCAAAGCCGACCTGAAGCATATTGCCAAAAAGGAAAACCGGATTTTCTACCTCGAGAACGGAGAACTCGAGGTTCTCGAACACCGGGGTGAGGGCTACTACAAGCTGGTTCCCACCGACACCGCCCCCCTGCTGGAAATCAGCGGCGTCAAGATGCACATTTCCAAGGGGATCAACCCCTTTGACAGCGCCGGACAGATGGCCAGGCAGGTGGTGCAACCGGGGCACCGGGTGCTCGACACCTGCAGCGGCCTCGGCTATGCGGCCTCGGAGGCACTCAATCTCGGCGCCCGCGAAGTCATTTCCGTCGAATTCAGTAAAACGGTCATGGATTTGAGAAAAATGAACCCGTGGTCGCAAAGAATCTTCGGCGACCGCATCGTCCTTATCCATGCCGACATTTTCGACTATATCAGCATGTTTGAATCAGAATCGTTCGACTCCATCATCCACGATCCTCCTCGGTTTTCTCTGGCCGGGGAACTTTACGGAGAAGCTTTCTACCGGGAACTGTTTCGGGTCCTGAAAAGACGCGGATCCCTGTTTCACTACACCGGCAACCCCCATATGATCAAACGGGGAAGCAGCTTTGTCGATCAGGCCATCCGCAGGCTGAAGGCAGCCGGTTTTAAGAAGGTGGTCAAAAACGAAGAACTGATGGGAGTCACGGCCCTTAAGTGAGGCCCTTAAACCACAGATTGTGGCACCAGTGCACACGTCACCGACGTTACAAGACGACCAGACCTGCCGTAACAAACCGAAAAAAGGCGATTTTCAGGCCCGTTGGCGCGGGCATTATTTTTGCTTCACCATAAAACCAAAGCTCAACTTCAATGGCTCTCGCTAAACCGCTGTTCGAAGGGAGAAAATGTCATGAAGATGATTTCAATGCCTACCTCAAAGAGGGCCCTGGGGAGATTCCTCCCAGAATGCTCGATCCCACCGGTGCCGCCCAAGATTGTCGCTCTGTTCCATGCTGCAAAATACAATCTGCTCTACCAAGTCATCCCCACCGCCCTCATGTTTATCGTGATAACCTGCGTGTTTGCTCTTGCCACCAAGTGGATTGTCGAGGCCAAGCCTTGTCCACCAAGCGCCGTCACAATTACGCCCCCTGCAGGACAATCCTGAACGCCTCTCGGCTTCGGATTTAATAAAGGCCCTGCGCCCCCGCTCCATTCTGCCCTGAGAGATGGCTGTGCGAACCCGCGGCACAGACGGGCATCAAGCGCGCCTTGTCTACTCCCCCCCTTCACGATTCCTCCGATCAACGCCCTCGACAGATTCGCCTTGATATTTTACCGGGCTTATATATTATAGACACCTAACTAACTCTCTTTAAGAGAAAGGAGAAAAGCCATGGAGGAGGACTTCATTGCTGAAAGTGGCCCGGCCAAAGGCACCATGATATCAATGGATTTCATCGAGACTGCCTGCTCAGAGCCCAAAGTTTCCTGCCAGGACTGCCGCTACAACGATCAGGATGTCGATACCTTTCCCTGTGCGACCTGCCATACTCGCAACTGAGCCCCTGATACCCCTGAAGCAAAAAGCCTCTGCACCGCTGCAGAGGCTTTTTTTTGAGATCGCTCCCGCCTCACCTCCCCGCCGGCCTGAAACCATAGCCCAATGTGGGCACCACTTTTGCTTTTAAGCTTCCACCGTATACTACTCATTAAAATAGCCGTTTTTTTCGATGCCCTTTTTTCATCGGAAAAACAAAAGGTTAACTCGCGCTCCAAAGAAAAGGGGAAACCCCATGAAAACAAAACCTGTGCCATTTAACCGATAGACACAGCCTTTTAGCCTAGACATAATGGCTGACAGTTAGAGACAAAAAAAGACCTGCCCCTTGCAAACGTGGGTTATGTTGGAATCTCTCGAACCCCAACACAGAGCCAAAACCAAGGAGGCAGGTCATGAAAAAGTCTAGCATGTTTATTGGGTTGGATGTCCATAAAAACTCCATTGAGATCGCTATATCAAGGAGGCAGGTCATGAAAAAGTCTAGCATGTTTATTGGTTTGGACGTCCATAAAAATTCCATTGAGATTGCTATCGCCGAGGAGGGCCGCACCGGTGAAATCCGACACTATGGGAAAATTGACGGGAGCTTGGTTGCTCTCGACAAGGTTGTTAGAAAGCTGGTCTCGAAAGGCTGCGAATTGCATTTCGTTTACGAAGCGGGACCTTGTGGCTATGAAATTTACCGACACCTTACAGCTCAGGGGTTCGATTGCATAGTGGTGGCGCCCTCAAAGATCCCCAAGAAAAACGGCGACCGCATCAAAAATGACCGCAGGGATGCCCAAATGCTTGCCCGCCTGCATCGGGCCGGTGAACTGACCGCCGTGTTCGTTCCTCTTGCCGAAGATGAGGCCATGCGGGACCTGACTCGAGCAAGGGAGGATGCCAAGGGGGCGGAGAAAAAAGCCAAGCAGCGCATTCTAGCTTTTCTGCTTCGACACGGACATCGCTTCACCGGACGAACCCCTTGGAGCCAGGCGCATATGCGCTGGATCGCTGGCATCAAAATGCCTCATCCGGCTCAGCAGATCGCTCTTCAGGAATATGTCGAT
>CALZIC010000075.1:6539-28618 GCA_945787285.1 uncultured Desulfuromonadales bacterium | reverse complement strand
GCGCCATGGGCCTGACGCGCCATTTTTCCAGTTTCGATGGTCAGGGGCTGACCGTTGAAATCAATTTCCACTTTTTGATAAGCCATATGATTCTCCTTTGCGACCGGCCCGTAGAGCTGCGGCCGCACTGATACAGTTATTTCGTTGATCGCATCAACAAAAAATGGCTGAAGGAGGAAGGCCTGAGACAGACTCCGCCGCACCACTGACGTGCGCCAGACTCTCTCTCCGGACAACCTCCCGAGCCATTGCCAAAAACAAAGGCAGCAGGCTCTCCGTTGGTGCGAAGAGCGTGCTGCCCGATACTATCTGCGGATGCCCAAGGCCTTGATGATAACGCGGTAACGCTCTACCTCTTTTTTCTTGAGGTAGTCAAGAAGACGTCTTCTCTGCCCGACGATTTTCAGAAGGCCACGGCGGGAGTGGTGATCCTTCTTGTGGGTGCGGAAGTGCTCGGTCAGGTAGGTGATGCGTTCGGAGAGCAGCGCAATCTGAACTTCCGGAGAACCGGTGTCCCCCTCGTGAGTCTTGAACTTTTCAATAATTTCCTGTTTGCGATCTGTGGCCAGCACTGTGCCATCTCCTTTCAATCTTAATATGCCAAGATGTTTCCTGGTCTAATGGTTAAAGCTCCGGATAATTACCACATATCCGACGCGCTGTAAAGAGGCTATATGTCGCCTAAGAGCGGATAAAAACCCTCAACAATTCAAAATCGCCCCGTTGTTCCCTCGGCCTCGAGGGGGCGTATGCGGCCAGCGCCCTTAACTGCCCCTGGTCGAGCAAAACGACCATATCCCCTTCACTCGGCAGTGCCACGCCACTGACCTCACAGGCCTGCGGCGGCACGCCGTTACGCAAACGCTCCGCTGCACCATTACCAGAGACCTCGAAAGCTGGATAATTGCGAACGGCATCGAGCAGAGTCATGAGACACTCGGGATCCCCTTCTCCGTTTTCGTCCGTTAGGCGCTCGAGTGTATGGCTGTCGGATTCTTCATATGGGGCGCTGCGCGTTCGCCGCAGCGCAGTCATATGAGCTCCACAGCCGAGACGCCGGCCGATATCGTGACAGAGAGTACGAATATAGCTCCCCTTGGCACAATCAACCTCTATAGTGACATAAGGCAGATCAATGTCAACGACCTCGACTTTGAAAATATCGATGGTCCGTGCTTCCCGTTCGACTTCCACGCCCTGCCGGGCCAACTTATATAGGGGGACGCCATCCTTTTTTAAAGCGGAATACATGGGAGGCACTTGGCTGATGCGGCCGACAAAAGATCGGCATGCCTCGGCCACGCGTTCGGGGAGAAGTCCTTCGATGGGATGGGAATCGATGATTTGACCCTCAGAGTCCTGGGTATCGGTAGCTTCGCCGAGCTTAAAAGTCGCCCGGTAGCTTTTTTCGCCTTCCATCAAATACTGGATCAGGCGGGTCCCATCACCGAGTCCTACCACCAGCACTCCGGTGGCCAACGGATCGAGAGTTCCGGCATGGCCGACCTTGCGCGTCTTATAAAGCCTGCGCACACGCCGGACCACGTCAAACGAGGAGATCCCTGTAGGTTTATCGATTATAAGCAGCCCGTCCATAACGATCAGTCGATCAATTCGTCCAGACGGGAAAATACGGATTTTCGAACCTGATCAATGGCACCCTTGACCACCGCCCCGGAGGCATTGTGATGGCCGCCGCCGCCAAGTTCGCGGGCAAGCAGTCCGACATCGACCCGGCCCTTGGACCGGAAGCCCACCTTGAAAGTATTGGCACCGGTCTCTCGAAAAAAGAGCGAAACCTCGACGCCATATACAGAGCGGGGATAGTTGACAAAACCGTCGGTATCTTCAGGCCCGGCACCGCATTCATCCATCATTTGCCCGGTGACGCTCACCGATCCGTACCGCCCGCAGGGTGATATAGTCAATGTTGACAAGGCGCGCGCCAACAGGCGCAGCCTTTTTTCATCCTGGCTTTCATACAGCCCTGAGGCCACGGTCCATGGGTTCACCCCACGTTCAACCATGACCGCGGCCACCCTGAACGCTTCGGGGTCGGCATTGGAATAACGGAACGAACCGGTATCGGAGAGAATCGCCGTGTAGATGCACAAAGCAACGTCAAGAGAGAGCGCCTCGCCGGATGCTTCGACGATGCGATAGATCATGGTGCCGGTTGCGGAGGCAGCATCATCGACGTAGTAGATATCGCCAAAGTCCTCAGAGTGCGGATGATGGTCGATGTTGACCAGAAGTTTACAGAGGTCCTTCAGGTGAGTCCCTGCCCGACGCAGTTCTCCGGCATCGAGGATAAAACCGGCATCGAACGGCGCTACTCCAGCCAGGTCAGAGACGACTGTCTCGCTGCCGGGAAGAAACCGAAACGATTCAGGCACGCCATCGACATTGTACGCGACAACGTCCTTGCCCCTCTCCCGCAGGAAGTTAACCAGAGCGAGGGTCGAGGCCAGCGCATCCCCGTCAGGTCCCTCGTGGCTGGCCACGAGAAAGCGGGTGCCGCTGTTGATCAGGTCAAGAATCTTCTTGATCATCGCGCGGCTCTTGATTGATTTCCCGAATCAGCGATTCGATACGATTGCCGTATTCGAGAGAGTCGTCAAACATGAAGAGTATTTCGGGCACATAGCGCATGCGCAGTCGCTTGCCGAGTTCCCGGCGAATGTAAGGCACGGAGCTCTTCAGCCCCTTGGCTGCATTGCCACGTTCCTCTTCACTCCCCATAACCGAATAGTACACTTTGGCTATACGCATATCGGAGGTGACTTCGACTGCGGTGATCGTCACAAACCCGACACGGGGATCTTTCAGGCCCTTGATGAGCAGAGCCGAGATCTCTTTATGGATGGCTTCGCCAACCCGATGTGAACGTTTGAATTCCAAGCAGATTTCCTGTTAATAATGTAAAAACTCTACCAACCGGTCGATGATTTCAGCACCGGTCATTTCTGTTTCTCGCTCGATTTTTTCAAAAATCGCGTGCAAAGAGCCCTCGTCTTGTCCCACCACAGAAAAACCGAGTTCCGTTCTCTGCCACAGGTCATGCGCCCCTGTTTCGGCGCAGGAGACGGGAAACCGCGCTCGACAGCGACCAAGGATGCTCTTGACCGCCCCCCGCTTCTCCTTGAGATTCTGGGGGGCGTGCAACAGAACCTGCAACTGCAGAACACCGACGACCATATGAATGCAGCCCCCTAGAGGGTGGTTTTGATCTCTTCGATTTCGTAGGCCTCAATGATATCGCCTACCTTGACGTCGTTGTAATTTTCAAGGCCGATACCACACTCGTAGCCGGTGGCGACTTCTTTGACATCGTCTTTGAAGCGCTTGAGCGAACTCATCTTTCCTTCGAAAACAACAACGTTGTCACGCACCAGGCGGACATTGGAGCCACGCAGCACCTTGCCGTCCAGTACGTAGCAACCGGCAATGGTTCCGACCTTGGTAACGCTGAAGGTTTCGCGAACCTCGACGCGGCCGAGGTGCTTTTCGCGAAGGGTCGGCTCCAGAAGGCCTTCCATGGCATCCCTGATGTCGGCCACGGCATTGTAGATAATGTTGTACAGCTTGACGTCGACGCCCTCCGACTCGGCCAGGGTCATTGCCTTGGGCGAGGGGCGTACGTTGAAGCCGAGGACAATCGCATCCGATGCGGAGGCCAGGGTGATGTCGCTCTCGATAATCCCGCCGACCCCGGTGTGGATGACGACAAGGCGACAGGCATCGGTGGAGAGCTTGGTCAGAGAATCCTTGACCGCCTCGACAGAGCCCTGAACGTCGCCTTTGATGATGACGTTGAGCTCCTTGACATCGCCTTCCTGAATCCGGGCGTACAGCTGCTCAAGGGAGATCTTGCTGGTTTTGGCCAGCTCGGCTTCGCGGAGTTTCTGCCCTCGGTGCTGCGCAACATCCTTGGCCATCTTCTCATCTTCAAGGGCATGGAAGGTATCACCCGCGTCGGGAACCCCGGACAGACCGGTAACCTCGACGGGGCAGGACGGACCGGCTTCCTCCACCTTGCCGCCGCAATCATCCACCATGGTCCGAACGCGGCCGTAATGCACCCCTGAGACGATGGGATCGCCGATGCGCAGGGTCCCTTCTTGCACCAGAACCGTGGCCACCGGGCCGCGCCCTTTGTCAAGACGAGCCTCAACGATGGTTCCCTTGGCCCGCTTATCCGGGTTGGCCTGAAGTTCCATGACTTCTGCCTGCAACAGCACCATTTCGAGGAGCTGGTCAAGGTTTTGCCGCTCTTTGGCGGAAACCTCGACGAAGATGGTATCTCCGCCCCAGTCCTCGGGGACCATGCCGTACTCGGTGAGTTCCTGCTTAACCCGGTCAGGGTTGGCATCAGGCTTATCCATCTTGTTGATCGCCACGATCATCGGAACTTCGGCGGCCTTCGAATGGTTGATCGCTTCCTTGGTCTGCGGCATGACGCCGTCATCGGCTGCGACAACCAGAATGACGATATCGGTAACCTTGGCGCCGCGGGCACGCATGGCGGTAAAGGCCTCATGGCCGGGAGTGTCGAGGAAGGCGATTTTCTTGCCGTCACGCTCGACCTCGTAGGCCCCGATATGCTGGGTAATCCCGCCCGCTTCGCCGCCGGTGACGTTGGTGGTGCGAATGGCGTCGAGAAGACTGGTCTTGCCGTGGTCGACGTGTCCCATGATGGTAACGACCGGCGGCCGGGCCTTGAGGTCCTCAGGCTTTGCTTCCTCGCCCGCCTTGATACCCGTATGTTCGAGAACAGTGTCCTCGTCAAAGGCGATATTTTCGACTTCGTAGTTGAACTCTGTGGCCAGCAGGGCGGCCGAATCAAAATCGAGGGGATGGTTGATGGTAACCATCTGTCCCTGACGCATCAGTTCCTTGATCAGGTCGTTGGCCTTAACGCCCATGCGCTTGGCCAGTTCCCCGACGGTAATGACATCGCTGATGCGGATGATGCGCTTGATGGCCTTGGAGACGGTCACCTCGGTCTTTTTGGTCGGCTTGGCAGAGCGCTTGCCGCGACGCATCCTGTCGCCACGATCAGGCTCGAAAACCTCGCGACGCGAACGACGCCGTGCACCATCTTCTACCTTGTCGCCGCCATAGCCTGCGCCCTTTTTTTTCTTCTTGCCGCCGCGCGGCTCTTTGCCGGGGAACGGCTCGCCGGGGGCAGAGGCAGGAGTAAATCCAGGGCCGCCAGGCCTTCCGCCGGGAGCGCCACCAGGCCTTCCACCTGAGGGTCGACCTCCACCCGGAGCTCCACCGGGTCGACCTGCACCCGGAGCTCCGCCGGGCCGGCCTGCACCAGGAGCTGCGCCACGACGGGCAGGGCCACCGTTACGATCAGGACGCCCGCCATCCCTCTGGCGAGGTGATCCAGTCACCGCCTTCGGCAACTCGACACGACCGAGAATCTTGGCTCGTGATGCGGTAGCCTTTTGGGCTTCTTGGGCCTCGGGCTCGATAATCCGGGCCACACCGGGCTTGGAAACGGCTTTTTCCTTGGCCGGCTTCGCAGCCTTTGCCGGAGCCGGCTTGGCCTCCGCCTCCACAGCAGGAGCTGTCGGAGCCTCCTCGGAAGGGGCTGCTTCTTCAGCTTTGGTCTCTACAGATTCGGCAGCGACAGGCGTCTCGGCCGCCTTTTCACCCTTGTCGGCAGCGACCTTTTTCTTTTTCGCGACGGGCGCTTCGGCCGGAACTTCCACGGATTCGGCGGCAGGGGGAGCCATATCCGGAGCTTCTTCGGCTTTAGCTTCTGTCGGAGCAGGTTTCTCAGCAGGGGCAGAAACGGCGCCCTCACCGCTTTCCTCCGCCTTGGCCACTTTTTCGACCTCGGCTTCGGTCTCGGCTTCGGGCTGCTTGACCTCACGACGACGGCGGCGGATAATTCCGGAGTTCAGGCGTTTTTCCTGAACATCCTCCTCGGCTTCACCAGGGGCGCCTTCAAACTTGCGCACATCGTCTTCCTCGAGAACACTCATGTGAGTCTTCACTTCAACGCCGGCCTGCTGAAGGCGTTCCATCAGGACCTTATTTTCCAGTCCCAGTTTTTGCGCTAATTCGTATACCCTTGTCTTTCCCATCAACTCTCCCCTGCGATTTTCTTATATCGGATCAATTCTGCGATTATTGCGTCTGTCAGCGAACCGGCCTTAAGAGCGACAACACTGCGAGCTCCCTTGCCAACGATCTTTCCGAGGGCTTCCTTGTCAAGCAGCCTCCAGCAGGGTATCCCCTTGGCGCCAGCGCTCCCCTCCACCTTGTCGGAGATGCTGGCGGAGATGTCCTCGGCCAACAGCACAAGACCAATGGCGCCTTGGGCAGCCATCGCTCCGAGCACCATGTTGCTGCCTGTAACGATCGAGGCAGACTTGCGAGCCATGCCAACCAGGTTGACAATCTTCTGCCTGATCTCTTTGGCGACAGCCTCGCTCAGCTCAACAGCGTCGGCCTCAACCTCATTTTGTTTGAATGTCCGCGAAAACTGCCTCCGGCTCAGAGCTGCAGCCAGACACTGCCGGTCAATACAGGTATAAGCCCCTCGCCCCGGCAACCTGTTACGGTAATCAACAAGCACCGCCCCGTCCGGAGAAAGGACATATCGTACCAGGTCATCCTGCGGCAGAACCTGTCGACACCCAATGCAGGTGCGTTCCGGCTTACGCCTGGCAACTGACATTTAAACCTCTTGTTCTTCCCCGGCGTCCTGTTCAATGTCGTCGGGACCTTCGGAAGGCTCATCAGCCTCCTCGCTGCCGCTGGCCGCGCGAGCCAGAAGGACCTGCTCAGCGAGCTCATCCTTGGTCATGGAACTACGCCCTGCGACATCGTACTCCTTGGCCATTTCGTAGAGTTCATCACGGGTATACTGACCGGAGAACTCTGCAGCATCGACCTCGCTCTCAGCCTGCTCCTGCTCAGCCTGCTCCTGCTCAGCCTGCTCCTGCTCAGCCTCCTGAAGCTCCACCTCAGCGGCCCGGGTCTCGCTTTTGATATCGATCTTCCAGCTGGTGAGCTTGGCAGCCAGCCGGACATTCTGGCCTTTTTTGCCGATCGCCAGAGAAAGCTGATCGTCGGGCACGATGATCTCCAGAGCCTGCTCATCGTTGTCGACATAGACCCTCGTCACCTCGGCGGGAGCCAGGGCCGAACAGGCGAACCGGGCAACGTCAGGGGTCCATGGAATAATATCGATTTTTTCCCCGCGAAGCTCGGAGACCACGTTCTGAACGCGAGATCCCCGCATCCCCACGCAGGCGCCGACCGGATCGACATCGGGGTCATGGGAAACGACCGCGATTTTGGCCCGGCTGCCGGGCTCACGGGCCACCGACATAATTTCGACGATCCCTTCGGCAATCTCGGGAACCTCGAAGTGAAACAAGGCCGCCACGACCCCCGGATGAGTGCGGGAAAGGATGATCTGGGGCCCCTTGGAGGACATCTTCACATCGGAGATGTAAGCGCGAACCCTGTCCCCCTGACGGTAATTCTCGCGGGGAACCTGCTCACGATGGGGAAGCAAGGCTTCGGCCCGGCCCAAATCGACGATCAGGTCGCCGCGCTCATAGCGACGAACGATGCCGTTGACCAGTTCACCAAGGCGATCCTTGAACTCGTTAAAGACCCCTTCACGCTCGGCTTCGCGAACCTTCTGGATGATGACCTGCTTGGCCGTCTGGGCTGCAATGCGACTGAAACTGCTGGCATCCATCTTCATGCCGAGAGAGTCTCCAGCCTCGACATCGGGATCGACCTCCAGGGCCTCGTCAAGGTCGATTTCCTTATAGGAATCGACGACCTCGTCAACCACGGTGACAAACTCAAAAACCTCAACCTCACCCAGATCATCATTGTAGTGGGCTTCCAGGTCCCGCGTGTTGCGGTACTTCTTGTTTGCAGCAGACAACACGGCTGACTCAAGAGCCTCTACCAGAACAGCCCGGTCAATTCCTTTGTCTTTTACGACCTGGTCGATAATATGGTTAAGATTCGTTACCATCCCAAAAACCCCCTATATCCTTCCACCTGAAAACACTCGACCAAAGCATGCAACACACCTTCGGGCCGTTGATATTTTCCGGTTTTAAAATTCAATTTCCAGATTAGCCTTAGCGATCCCCTCAAAACGTTTTGCGCGAATTGCCACGGCCGTCGGGATCGAGTTGCTCGTAGGTCTTCACCTTCACCAAAGAACCGACAAATCGTTGATAATCGGCAGGCTTCTTCAGCGGCCTGTCGAGACCGGGCGAGGAGACCTCCAGGCGGTAAGCCGTCTTGACGATGTCCTCAACCTCGAGCAAAGCGCTGACCTCACGGCTCACCTCGGCGCAGTCGTCAAGCATGACGCCGCCTTCCTTGTCGATGAAAACCCGCAGGAACCAGTCGGTCCCTTCCCGCGTGTACTCGAGGTCGACAAGTTCCATCGAAAGAGCCTCAAGGACCGGCAGGACCAAGGCCTCGACCTGACTGATCAAAGATTGCTGTGACAAAAACAAAACCCTCTAAATAAAAAAAGTGAGCAACAGCCCACTCGTTCTTAGTGAACAACAAGTTAACAGCAAATAAGTATCATGCCTTACGGCCAATTGCAAGGAAAATTCACGGCCGGCTTTCGTCCAGCGACAGCACCAAAGAGTTCACCATCCCTTTCATTTCAGGATAGTCCCTCGGATCCTTCTGCCTGTCATGGTAGTAGAAGTAAAGCCAGCAGGGCGATGCGTACCCGACCAGACCGTAAAAACGCGTCGGAACCTCATGTTTGAGGAACCGGGCCTCCAGGGCATAGGCATAATCGGCCCCGAACACTCGAGCCTTTTCGACATGGTACGTCAGCCCGCTGACCCCTTCTTCGCTTTCGAGACTCCCGGCGGCATAATTGGCCGAAGCTGAAACCGTCGACCGCGAAGGCCCCGGCTCCCCTTCCTTGATCGGACTCAGGTCGAGTTCGAGATAGGCCAGGCTCTTGCTGTTGAAAACAAACAACTCTGAGGCCTGAAGACGCTTGAGAACCTGCTGGCGCAAAACGTCAGTCTCTACGGCTTTCCCCTGTTCCTCCAGTTCATGGCGCACATGCTCCACTTGATCTTCGATCAAAAAGGCTGGAGGCTCGGCGGCGACCTCCCAGCGGTCGCTCGGCAGGGTGAAGCCGACCGACCAGCCGGCAGTGAGTCCCTCAGTGCGCTCCACAGAGGGCGGCACCGCACAACTGCAGAGGATCAGGAACAACGCTCCAAACACGATGCGAACACTTATCTTTTTCACTGGCACCCCCTAAAAGGACTTAATTCGATGTTCAAATATAACAGAACTTCTTCCAGATACCACATTCATGCCCCTGCATATTCAAGCAGAGTCACGCTTTCGGTATGAAACGTTTGAGGAAAAAGATCGACCGGAACAGATGAAGCCACTCGGAAACCACCCTGAACCAGGGCAGCAAGGTCACGGGCAAGGGTCGAAGGGTCACAGGAAACATAGACAATCCGGCTTGGCGCGATGTCTTTCAACTCCTCAACAACCTCAAAGGCCCCGCTGCGAGGCGGGTCGAGCACGACAAGATCAAAAGGGCCGCCCCCCTGGCATTGCCTGGCTGCCCCCTCTGCGGGGCGAGCAAAAAAACGGACGTTCTCAATGGCATTGCACCGGGCGTTGTGGCGGGCCATGTCGATCGACGGGGCATAATCTTCAACCCCGACGACCTCGGCGGCCAACCCGGCCATCGGCAGGGAAAAATTCCCCATACCGCAGAACAGGTCGAGAACGCGCTGCGAGCCGTCAAGCCCTGAGAGATCCATCACATGTTTGACCAGGGCCCGGTTCTGCGCGAGGTTGATCTGGGCAAAGCCGCCGGGCCCGTAGGCCAGACGGAGCCCATCCGGGCCGGTGGGTCGGATATGCAGGTCATTCTCCCCGCAGACCCGAGAAAGGGTCTTTTTTCGCCCGACCTGTAGAAACAGGGCGATGCCGGCCTCTCCGGCCAGCGGAGCCAGGTACTCGGCCATACCCCTGTCGCCACCATCTGGAAGATGCACCACCGCACGAAGTGCGCCTTCGTCGTCAACGGCGACATCGACCTGCTGCACCCTGCCAGGGTGAGGCGAGGCGGGGAGCCAGTGGCGGAAAAGCGCAAGAGCGGCATTCACCTCCGGCATGGCGATGGGGCACTGCTCGACATCGACAACGAAGTGGCTTCCCCGGCGGTAAAACCCCATGACAAAACCGTTTTCCGCCTGACGGCACTTGAACTGCACCCTGCTGCGGTAATGCCAGGGGGACGGGGCGGCAACCAGCGGAAGAATGCGCTCGGCCGCCACGCCAGCGTGCCGGGTCAGGGTGTCGCGAAAAATTCGATCCTTCCAGAAGGACTGTTTCTGGTACGGAAGGTGCTGCCACTGGCAACCTCCGCACTCTCCGAAAACCGGGCAACGGGGAGGACAGCGATCGACAGATGGCTCAAGCAACTCTTCCATAGACGCTTCGACAAAGCGTTTCTTCTCCCGCACCGGTCGGCAACGGATCAGGTCTCCGGGGACAGAATACGGAACAAAGACCGCCTTGCCCTCATGCCGGCCGACCCCATTGCCCCCGAAGGCCAGGCTGTCAATACGCAGGTTCTGGATCATCGATCAAAACTCAAAGGACGGCTTTTTTTCTTTTCAGTCAACTCGCGGGCGATAAAACGGGCCGGAAAAAGGGGGTTCTGCAGGTAGGTAAAACTGCTCGCGATAAAGCCGTCGATAAGAGCATTCTGGCCCGCTTCCACATCGGCTCCGCAAACCCCCATTTTCTCGAGGGAACGCTCCCAGACCGCCTCGTCGCCGAGCAGGCAGCGGGCCTTAAGCGACTCGGCCTCGGGATCCGAGGCCTCAGGAAAGGCAGCCGGGGTGACGGGAATGCAGCAGCGGACATCGACCTTGAGGCGATGATAGTCGCCGTAATAGCGGTTGGTGCGGTCGAAAAATTCCACCGTCAAGCCATTGTCCAGAAATTCTTTGCGTAGCGTCTTTTCCATCGTTACTCCGTACACCAATCAACCGGTGGCAGATGCCACCTTGTGACCTATTCTGATTTCTTTTTACGATCGGCT
The DNA here is from genome assembly GCA_945787285.1 of uncultured Desulfuromonadales bacterium. GTDB lineage: Bacteria > Desulfobacterota > Desulfuromonadia > Desulfuromonadales > Trichloromonadaceae > CALZIC01. The sequence continues at coordinate 17,511 of CALZIC010000075.1, read as the reverse complement.
TCTACCCAGTCGATTCGACTCCACAATCCGTGCAGAATACGGACTTCCCGGTCATTGAGTCCGGCGCGACCGAATATCCGCCGGAAGCTGCGCAGAATATGATCGGGGTTTGCGGGGTCGAGAAACTCGATGTCGACCAGAGTGCGCTTCATGTGGGTGAACATTGCCTCAAGCACATTGCCGTCGGCCTGGCGCTTGCGCCCCGGCGTTTTACCCAGGGACTCACCGAAAAGCTTGGCGGTTTCGTAAAGGCACAGAGAAACCGCCTGGGCCAGATTCATCGAAGGGAGGGCATCGCAGGTAGGAATGGTGACAAACCGGTGACAGTGATCGAGTTCCGAGGTCAGCAGTCCCATATCCTCCCGGCCGAACATCAGGGCGACCCGGCCCTTTTCGGTCATGGGGAGGAGCTGCCGGGCAGCCTCGTCGGGATGCAGGAACTCCTCCCGATATTTGCCGAAACGGCGGGTCGTACCCAGCACCAGGTGGCAGTCGGCCAGCGCTTCGCCCAGGTCCGTGTAAACGGTCGCCTTATCGAGGAGCCCCCCAGCCTTGACCGCCATGCGCCGCGCCTCGTCGCCGAGATGATTGGCCTCGGGGTTGACCAGGCGCAGGTCGGAGAAACCGAAATTCATCATCGCCCGACAGACCGAACCGATATTCAGGGGCCCCTGGGGCCCAACCAGTACCACACTTACGTTATCCAGAGTCATCATCTTATACTTATCCCAAATCTCCACAGACAAACTGAATCAGGCCGGCACCGATAATCGCCGCCGACTCGGTTCGTAAAATTCTTCCACCCAGGGAAACACCCAGCACGCCGCTGCCAGAGGCCTGCTTGACCTCAGCTTGCTCGAACCCCCCTTCGGGGCCCACGATCAGCGCGATACTTTCGGGGCGCTGCTTTTGCAGAGCCTCCCGCAAAGACCAGTACGACTCCCCCTCGTACAACATCAGCCGAAGCTCGCATCGGGACGATTCCTCCAAAACCTTGTCCCAGCACATCACCGGCCCCAGTTCGGGAACCATGGCCCTCCGGCACTGCCTGGCCGCACGCAGCAGCACATCGGGCCAGCGGTGGGATTTTTTCTGGGAGCCGTCACGCTGCTCCAGCGTCACCGAGCGGCTGGAGACAAAAGGCACGACCCGGGTCACGCCGAGCTCGGTCAGCTTCTGCAGCACAAGTTCAAATCGTTCTTTTTCCGGCAGGGCCTGGTAAACCACGATTTCAACCGGACTCTCAACCGGTCGCAGCTTCTGGAACGGCACCACGACCGCCGATGTGCCGTCATACTCCTGAAGCCTGGCACGGTAGTCCCCCTGCATGGGGTCGACCAGGGTGACAATCTGCCCGGCACGCGCCTCCCAGCATTCAAGTGCCTGTACGGCCTGGGGGGAAAGGACGACCGGTTGCTCGAGGGTCGGAACGGCCTCCAGGCGAACAATGCTGGCTCCCCCTCCCCGGTTAACGCAGGCGCGGCTCAAAACCGGCCTCCCGGTAGCGGGCAAAACGGGCTCTGCCTTCGGCTGCAAGTTCGTCGTCATACACCTCGGCGAAATCGATGACCTGTTCGAACTGGCGAACGAATTCAAGACTGCAGGGCTTGCCCATCACCAGAACCCGGGCCCCGTTGGGGTTCTTCTCTTCGGTGGCAATGATAACCGGCTCATCGAAACAATCGACAGCCCCGTTATCGTAGGCGTGAGGCAGAAACGAGCCTTTCTGCCAGGCCCACAAGAACTGATCGAGGGTCACCGCCTGGTTTTCATCCATGACGGTGATCAATACCTTGCGGCCTTCCCGAAAATACCGACTGGCCTCTTCACAGAGGTGCTTGGCTTTTTCAGGGCGATTTAATTTGATGAATTCCACCTTGGTGGCGACTCGACTCATGGCGATACCTCAGATTGAACCTGATTCTATGAGTTCTGACCAAGCAATAGCGCAAGCCATTGACCTGTCTAAGCGTTCAAAAAATCACCGACGAACCTATGGGTGCGCCTCAGATTTTTTGAATCACTTATTCAGGCCAAGCACTTACACTCTTTTCCTGGCCCGATCTCACAGAATCGGGTTGAAAATTACTGGCGGGCATCATACGGCATGTGCGCCAACAAAAAAAGGCCTTTTGACAAAGGCCTTTTTTTGTTCACTGTTTTCAGGTCCCCGGCCACCCGGCCAACCCGGACTCAGGGCTTGAAAGACATCCCGGCCTCGCGGGCATAGGCGGCGCCGCGGTCGATCGCCTCATTGTTCATGGGGATAAAGCGATGGTTGCGTTCGGGAAGCACCATTTCAAGGGCCCGCTTCAGGCTGTCGAGAGAGACGGCACCGGTCACCTCCGCATAGGCCCCGATGGTAATCATGTTGACCAGTCGTGCATCACCGACCTCGAGGGCGAGGTCATTGACCGGAATGCGCAGAACGCGGATATCGTTTCGACTGCCGCCGTCATCGATCAGCGAACTGTTGACCAGGGCAAACCCGCCGGGACGGACCCTGTCAAAATATTTCTCCATCGAAAGGGGGTTGAGAATCAGTGCGGCGCCGGGGTTCCCGATCACCGGAGAGCCGACCTCCTCCTCCGAAATGACCACCGTGCAGGTGGCCGCACCGCCGCGCTTCTCAACACCGTAAGCCGGAAAATAGGAAACGTTTTTATCCTCGAGAATACCGGCATAAGAAAGCAGGTTGCCGATCAACAGGATCCCCTGCCCACCGAAGCCCGCCATGAATACGTCTTGCATTATTCCATTCTCCTTTACCTGCCGGCCCGACTCAGGCCTCGGTGATGTCTTTGTACGTGCCGAGAGGGAAATAGGGGATCATCTCCGAGGCGACCCGCTCGTTGGCTTTCAAAGGATTCATCCCCCAGTTGGTCGGGCAGGAAGACAGAACCTCGACGAAAGTAAAGCCGCGCTTCTCAACCTGCATGCCGAAGGCCTTGTTGATGACCTTGCCGGCCTGAATGATGTTTTTCGGCGAGTTGACCGAAACCCGGGCCGAGTAGGCGACCCCTTCGAGGCCGCTGAGAAGCTCGGCCATACGGATAGGGTATCCGTCGTTGGCGACGTCTCTGCCGTAGGGCGAGGTCGAGGTCTTCTGAGCGGGCAGAGTGGTCGGGGCCATCTGCCCCCCGGTCATGCCGTAGGTGGTGTTGTTGACGAAAATCACCGTCATACCCTCACCCCGGTTTGCCGCGTGGATGATTTCACTGGTACCGATGGCCGCCAGGTCGCCGTCCCCCTGGTAGGTAAATACGATTTTGTCGTTCATGACCCGCTTGACCCCGGTGGCCACAGCGGGGGCCCGGCCGTGGGGCGCCTCGACCACGTCGATGTCGAAGTAGCCGTAGAGAAAGACGCTGCAGCCCACCGAAGCGACGCCGATGGTGCGATCCTGAATGCCGAAAGCATCCATCGCCTCGGCCACCAGACGGTGGATGGTACCGTGTTGGCAGCCGGGACAGAAATGGGTCTGCACATCCTTGAGGGAAGCGGGGCGATCAAAAACCTTTTGCATAGCATTCGACATGATCAGTCCTTGCAATACTTGCGAATCTGGGTCAGGAGCTCTTCAGGAGTCGGCAGAGAGCCGGCTCCCGGGGGACGGCCGTAAAAATAGACATCGGCATCACGGGATGCCGAGAGGCGCACATCCTCCACCATCTGGCCGGTGTTGAGCTCAATGCACAGAACTTTCTTACACCGGCCGGTTGCCTCCAGAAACGCTTTTTCAGGAAAGGGAAAGAGGGTAATCGGACGAATAAGGCCGACCTTGAGCCCCTCTTCACGCGCCATGCGGATCGCCGTCTTGGCGATGCGGGCGGTCGACCCGAAGGCGGTAACGATCAGATCGGCATCCTCGACCCCGCTCGCCTCGAAGCGCACCTCGTTCTCTTTAAGCTGCTGGTTCTTGCGGTGAAGATGCCAGTTGTGCTCCTCGAGTTCGCCGTCGCCGAGAAAGAGCGACTTGACGATATGCTGCGCGCGCCCGGCCTTGCCGGAGACCGCCCAGTCCTTGGCCGGAAGATCGTCGGGGGCCACGTAAGGGCGGGGGATAAGGGCTTCTTTCATCTGCCCGATCACCGAATCGCCAAGGATCATCGCCGGCATGCGGTAGCGGTCGGAGAGATCGAGGGCCAGCATGGCGTGGTCGTACATTTCCTGCACCGAGTGGGGAGCCAGCACGATAATGTGATAGCCTCCGTGCCCTCCCCCCTTGACCGACTGGAAATAGTCGGACTGGGAGGCGTCGATGCCGCCAAGCCCGGGACCGGAGCGGGCGATATTGACGATCAGCCCAGGGAGTTCGCTCCCGGCCATATAGGAGATGCCTTCCTGCTTGAGCGAAATTCCGGGGCTCGACGAGGAGGTCATGGCCCGGGCACCGCAGGCGCTGGCTCCAAGGAGCATATTGATCGAGGCGATTTCGCTCTCGGCCTGAATAAAGACCCCTCCCACTTTGGGGAATTCCCGGGAGATATATTCGGGAATATCGCTTTGGGGGGTGATGGGATAGCCGAAATAATAACGGCACCCGGCCTCGATGGCCCCCATGGCGACAGCCTCGTTCCCTTTAACAAAAAGCCGCTTCTGCAAATCTTCCTCCAGAGTGACCCGACCGCTCTTTCACTATCCAGAAAAGGATACCCGCCTACTGAGACAAGGCAGTGAAAAGACCGACTGGCCAGCTATTTATTTTTTGGTTTCACGAAAAACGGTAATGGCCACATCGGGGCACATCTGCGCACAAAGTGAGCACGATGTACACTGCTTCAGGTCTTCCTCGGAGATCTCCGCGGGAAGAAACCCCTGCTTGTTGATTTTCTCGCTCATCTTAACCAGCCCGCGAGGACAGGCGATCGTACAAAGTGCACACCCCTTGCATCGCAGCTCATCGATCACAATCTTTGGCACGTTGACTTCCCTTCTACCTGGATCCGTGAGATCGGGGCGGCAAAGAGTGTAAGAGCATGGCCTGAATAAGTGTTTCGAAAAATCTGAGGCACACCCATAGGTTCGTCGTTGATTTTTTGAACGCTTAGACAGGTCAATGACTTGCGCTATTGCCCGTTCAGAACTTACGGATTCAGGTTCTACTGAACTGCCTTATTTTTAACCAACAGTCGAGTTAAACCAATTTTTTGAAATTATCAAACCTCCCCGAAGGGAGTCAACCAAAAACACCGAGTCGCCACGTGCCGTAAAGGGCAACCCAGGTCGGCATTTGGAGCAGCGCAGCCAAGAAAAAGGGCGACCTGAACCAGGCCGCCCTTTACGTAACCGTTAAACTCCAGCGGCTTAGCCAACCAGGCGCTGCATAATCCGATGGCCCTGATTTTCGAACACGCCAGTCGCCCGGGCCTGTTTTTCATCGTAGCCCATCACCCCTGACGACGGCGAAAATTCTTTTCGGGAGCTGTACAGGATGTAGGGGACCGGATCGAGCGTGTGGGTCATTTTCTCCACCGGGGTCGGATGGTCGGGCAGAACCAGCACCCGGAAGTCACCCAGCGCCGGAAGGCCGTCGAGTACGGTGCCGACGATCTTTTCGTCAAAAGCCTCGATCGCCTCGATTTTGTCCTGCAGGTTGCCGGCATGGGCCGCCTCATCGGGAGCCTCGACATGCAGATAGACAAAATCCCGGGTCTTTAAGGCCTCAAGCGCCGCTTCGGCCTTGCCGAGGTAGTTGGTATCGATGTATCCGGTGGCACCGGGCACGTTGATTACATCGAGACCGGCACAGATGCCGATGCCCTTGATTAGATCGACGGCCGAAATGACCGCGCCGTTGATACCGAACTTCTGCTGCAGGGTCTCCATGGCGGGCTTGCGGCCATGCCCCCAGAGCCAGATCGAGTTGGCTTTCGGCTTTCCTTGCTCATGGCGTTTCAGGTTGACCGGATGATTGTTGAGCAGCATCTGGGAGGACGTCGTCAGATTGATCAGCTCATCGGCACCGTCCCCCTTGGGAAAGTGCCCATCGATGCTCTGATGGGTGATGTCATGGGGCGGGGTGAAGGTGAGCTGGTCCTTTCCGCCCCGCCAGACCATCAGATGCCGGTAGGAAACCCCGGGATAGAACTGGAATTGGTCGCCGCCGAGTTCTTCCTGCAGGGTCTGGATGAGCTCGGACGCCTCTTCGGTGGTAATGTGCCCCGCGGAGAAGTCCTCCATGTAAATTTGTCCGTAGTGCGGTGACAAGGTGACCAGGTTGAGGCGGAAAGCGACATCGTCCGGGCCGAGCTCGACGCCCATGCTGGCCGCCTCGAGGGGTGACCGCCCGCTGTAGCAGGTTGCAGGGTCATAACCGAAAACAGAAAGGTTGGCCACGTCGCTGCCCGGATGAAACCCCTCCGGGACGGTTTCGGACAGCCCCAGTTCGCCGACTCTGGCCAGGGCATCCATGCGCGGGGTTTTGGCATATTCAAGCGGAGTCTTGCCGCCAAGAGCCTGAAGGGGCTCATCGGCCATTCCATCTCCTAAAAGAACAACGTATTTCATTAGTCTCCTCATGTTCACAGGCCGAACCTGGCGCAAGCGTTGCGGGGAGGAGCAGTCGAGTCCTCATGGGCATTGCGGTTCCGGCCGGATTTGATACAAATTGCAATATCGGCATGACCGAGCATGGTCTGCACCGAACGAAGGTCCGCTCCGTTTTCCAGCAGATGGGTGGCAAACGAATGGCGCAAGGTGTGGGGAGTGATGTTTTTCAGAATTCCCGCCTCAGCCGCCCGGCGCTTTATAATCTTCCAGAACCCCTGCCGTGTCAACCCCCCGCCGCTGCGGTTGAGAAAAATAAATCGGGCCCCCTTTTCCTTCTCGAGGCGGGGACGGCCATGGGCGAGGTAGGTGCGCATTTGCTCGATCGCCACCTCGCTCAAGGGGACGATCCGCTCCTTGCTGCGCTTACCGAAGGCGGTCAGGTAGCCGACATCGAGCTGAAGGTCTCCCAGTTTGAGACCGACCAGTTCGGAAACCCGCAGCCCAGTGGCATACAGGGTTTCGAACATGGCCTTGTCCCTGAGGCTCAAGGGCGCATTGCCCGATGGGGCGGCCAGCAGTTTTTCGACCTCGGCATGGGACAGGGCGTGCGGGAGGGAGCGCAGACTGCGGGGCGCCTCGACCAGGGCGGTCGGATTGGTTGAAGCGACCCCCTCGGCAAGGAGGAACTTGTGAAACATGCGCAGCGAAACCAGCACCCGGGCCCGGCTGCGTGCAGCGAGACCGGCCGCCTTCAAGCTGGCCAGAAAACGCAGGACCACCACCTGAGTGATGCCGGCAGGTTGATCGATCTCCGCGCCTTCGAGAAACGCGACGTAACGCGCCAGATCACGACCGTAGGCGTCGAGGGTGTTGGCGGCCAGGCCCTTTTCAACGAGAAGGTAATTCAGAAAATGGTCGAGGCATTGATCCATAACTAACTAATCCGGCCTACCTTTGCGACATCCATCCAAACTCAAGACAAACTATTCAGCGATTCCAGAAGCCCGTTGCGAAGCTCCTCGATTTTCTCCTCCTGCACGACCTTCTGACCGAAAATATCCTGCACATAAAAGGTATCGGCCACCTGATCGACCTTGGTCGATATCTTCGCCACACCGATATACAGACCCATCTCTTTGAGCGCCTTGGTGATCTGGTAAAGAACCCCCACCTGGTCACGGGTGTAGATATCAAGAACGGTATGTTCGTCGGAAACCTCGTTATTGACCTCAACCCGGTTGGCAAATTGCGGCAGGGCGCGGGCAGGCAGCAAAGACGACCGCTGCCTCTTGTTGACCAGTTCGTCGACCCTCACCCTTCCCTGGATGACCTCGAGGAGGTTGTCTTCGACGTTCTTCCACTTTTCCGGATTATCGATAATCTCGCCGGTCGCACTGCTGACCTGAAGCACATCGAGGGCGACCCCGGTCTTGAAGGTGTGTATCTGGGCGCCGAGAATGTTGATGCCGTTGGCCGCCATAACCCCGGTAACTTTCGAAAAGAGTCCGGGAATATCGAGGGTCGAAATGGTCACCTGGGAATATTTCGCCTCCGGGTAATGTTCGACCCGGGTGGCCAGCGAACTGTTTTTTCTGCTCAGCATGATCTGCAGATGCTCGGCAATGGTGGCGGAGCGGTACGACAGGACATAGCGGGTGGATACCCCCTTGAGCGCCTCCTGCACCCCCCGTTTACCATATTCATCTTCGAGCAGCTCAACGACCTTGCGCTTGCGGTTGCGAACCTTCTCGGAGCGTTTCTCGAGCTGAAAATTGCCCCGTTCAAGAACCTGGTAGGTCTTCTCATAGAGTTCCCGAAGCAAGAACCCCTTCCACTGAGACCACACATCGGGACCGACCGCCTTGAGATCGGCAAAGGTCAACAGGTAGAGCATGTTCAGGTTTTCACTCATCCCCATGCTGCGGGCGAACTGCAGTATCAGCTTGTCGTCGTGCAGGTCGCGGCGCTGGGCGATATGCGACATTTCAAGGTGGTTGCGCACCAAAAATTCCAGGCGACGGCTGTCCTCCTTGTTGAGGCCGAGGCGGCGGGCGATGGTGGGGATCATGTCGGCGCCTTTGTTGCAGTGATCCTTCCCCTCCCCCTTGCCGATATCGTGCAGCAGCACGGCAAGCAGGAGCAATGCCGGCTTTTCGATGTCGCCGGCCACCTTGGTCAGCAGCGGTTCCGTCTCGGCATATTCTCCGAGCCAGAGCTTGGCGATCACCTCAACGGCAAAGAGCGAATGGGTGTCGACGGTATAGATGTGGTAGGCATCGTGCTGCACTTTGCAGAAGATCCGCCCGAACTCCGGAATAAACCGGTTGAGCACCTGCAGGTGGTTCATGTCCCTGAGAGTTTCCACCAGCCCCTGCGGGTTTCTGAGGATCTCGCGGAAGGCCTCGCTCATTTTTCGCGAACGGCGCACCTTGTCGTTGATCAGCTCGAGGCTGTCGCGCATCAACCCCTTTAGGGGGATGCTCAGGGCGACACCGTGCCGCTGCGACAGCATAAAGGCGCGCATGATCGAGGCCGGGTCGGTCTGGAAGATGTCCTTGTCGGTGGCCCGCAGTTCGCCGCGAAGGATATAGAAGCCGGGCTCGACCGTGCGCCGGGTAAAAAACCCGAGGATCTTGCCCGAGGGTTCGTCCTGATGCACCACCTTGGAGATCAGGCCGGAGGCCATATGTTCTACCGCCGTGGCATGAGCGTAATAGTCCTGCATGAACTGCTCGACCGCAAGCGCCTTCTTGTTGTCCCGATATCCGAAAAACTTGGCCAACTCTTCCTGCTGGTCGAAATGCAGCTGGTCATTCTTCTTGCGGGTCTGGGAAAAATGGAGCTCGTTGCGGATACGCCACAGGTAGTCGAGAGCGTCTTCGATTTCCTTGCTTTCAGGTTCGGTCAGAACCCCCTTGATGACCAGTTCGCGAAGCGACCGGGCCTTAAATTTGACCCGGGCCATCCAGAGAGCGGTATGAATATCACGAAGCCCCCCCTCGCCTTCCTTGATGTTCGGCTCAAGCAGGTAGACGGACGAGCCGTACTTGCGCAGCCGTCCCTCGTTTTCAGCGACCTTTTCCTTGATGAAGTGGCGGGTGTTTTCACCGAGGGCCACGTTATAAACAGCATCGCCATAACTCGAGTAGAGCTCGGAATCACCGGCGAGAAACCGCGAATCGAGCAGGGCTGTGCGGGCCGTGATATCCCTTGAAATCATCTCCAGGCAGTCCTGCTCGGTGCGAACGCTGTGGCCGACATCAAGCCCGAGATCCCACAGCAGGTAAAGCATCTTCTCGGATATGCCCTTGGCATAATCCATGTCCTTGCCGCTGTAGTAAAACATGATATCGATATCCGAGCAGGGGTTGAGCTCTCCTCGCCCGTAGCCGCCGATCGCGATAATCGCGCAGGAGCCCGCCTGCGGCCCGGCCCCATCGACGGTCACGCTACGGTAAAGATTGCGCAGCAGGGTATCGATCAGCGAGGTCAGCTCGCCGACAACCTTCCACCCGGGAGCCCCAAGCCGATGTTCCGCGAGAATCGCCTCGCGATGTTCTGCGAGAAAGGCCTTGGCCCCCTCCAGGAGCAGGGGCCGTCGCTCCTCGAACGACATGGTCGGATCGGTGAGAAGTTCGGGAGAGAAGTGTTGCGCTTTTTGGGGGGCTTTTTTTGTCATTTTTGAGACACCAGTTTCATGGAGGTGGCATAGTTGCGAACCCCTTTGGCTATCGCGGCACAGGCTTTGTCCTGATATTTACGACTGGCCAGGCGGGACTCTTCGCGCTTATTGCTGATAAAGGCGGCTTCGACCAGAACCGAGGGCATGGTGGCGCCGACGAGGACATAGAAGGGCCCCTGCCGGACACCGAGATCGCGCACCTTGGAGTAGCTGCGGCTGAGACCGTCCACCATCGACTTCTGAACTTCCGCAGCCAGCCGGCTCGACTCGTTAATCTTTGAATTGGCCATCAGGTCGAAAAGGATCAGTTCGAGATCGCCGACCTGTTTAAGCGAGGTGCCATTCTCCCGGGCAGCCACGGCAGCCGCCTTGTCGTTCTTGGAAAAGTTGAGGTAGTAGGTTTCGACCCCGTAGGCTTTGCTGCTTTTGTTGGCGTTGGCGTGAATCGAGATAAACAGGTCGGCGCCGACCCGGTTGGCGATGGCGGTGCGCTCCTCAAGGGGGAGGTAGACATCCCGGTCCCGGGTCAGGATCACCTCGCAGCCGAGATCCTTCTCCAGGCGCTTGGCCAGAGACTTGGCCATGGCCAGGGTGACATCTTTTTCGAGGACGTTGGAAGGGCCTACGGCACCGGGATCCTTGCCGCCGTGCCCGGCATCGACCACAATCCGCCGCAGGCCGTAACCCGCCCCCCGTTCAACCAGGTTGACGACGGGCGGCTTTTCATCTTTGGTTTTCTCGAGAACCTTGGCGATACGGTCCTTTTCCCCGGCGGGCCGAGCCGTGATTTGCGGCTGA
>CALZIC010000075.1:0-6460 GCA_945787285.1 uncultured Desulfuromonadales bacterium | reverse complement strand
CACCCGGACCACATCTCCCGACTGACGTCCGGTCCGGATCTGGCGAAGGAGACCGTCATTGACGATCGTCTTGAGGGGAAGGTCCTCGGACGGGCGGGTCTTTTTGATATCGACGAAAATGCGCGGCCCCTCGCCTTTTTTCGGAGAGGGCGGCAGCGTATTGGCCGAGAACTCGACCTCCTGCTGCACATCGATCACAACACGGGTGAGGCCGGGTTTGGACCAGAAGCGGATTCCGGTCAGCGCTCCCACCCCGGGCGGGAATGAGGGAGGGGGGGAAGGTTTGGCAGCAGGCTGTGCAGGGGGACTCTTCTCAATGGCGACAACCGGCGCGTGGGAAATCAGGGCCGCGGATCGCGTCAGCCCTTTTGAGTACATATCCCCGGCAGGGTACAGGTCGACAAGCCGCCGGTAAAGCAGGTAGGCGGCAGACTTGTCGCCCAGGGTCTTCTCTTCGATTTCCCCGGCCAGCAGCAGGGCGTCGTCCGCCAGAGAACTCCGAGGGTATTCGCGCTCAAGACGCTCGAAAAGTTCAACGGCCCGCAGAGCATCCTTACTGACACGCGACACCTGGTAAAGCCCCCGGCAGGCCTTTCCGGCCATATAGAGGGCTGAAGGGGCCTTCTCGGCGCGTGGATAAGCTTTTTCAAAACGCAGAAACTTGTCGATCACCTGGTGCCAATTTTCCCGGTACAGCTGTTTTTTGGCTGATTCACGCAGGCTGCGGTAACTGGCGTTGGCCTGGTCGTAGGCCGAGTCCGCATCCCCCGCCCACAAAGGCAGCGGCAAAAGGAGCGAAAACAGCAGAAGCAGAGTCGAAACCTGGAGCTTGCTCATCCATTACACCATGTTTTTAAGTTCGTCGAGAAGATTCAATGCCTCAAGCGGCGTCAAAACGGCGACATCAATTTCGGCCAAACGGCCCCTGAGCGGATCGGGAGCGGAATCAAAGAGAGAGAGTTGCGGAGAAGGCGCGGCCGGCCGGCTCTTTTTTCCCCGGGCGAGCCGCGGCTGCCCGGCCTGCTCAAATTCACCCGACTCGAGGTTTTTCAGCACCTCGCGGGACCGCTCGATCACATCCTGCGGCAGCCCGGCCAATCGAGCGACCTGAATTCCATAGGAATGGCTGGCCCCCCCTTTGACGATTTTGCGCAGGAAGATGATCTGGTCGTTCCATTCTTTGACAGCAATATTGTAATTCTTGACCCTTTCGCGGGTCAGGGCCAGATCGATCAGCTCATGGTAGTGAGTGGCAAAGAGCGTCTTGGCCGCGACCGAGGGATTGTCATGCAAATATTCGGCCACCGACCAGGCAATACTGATGCCGTCAAAGGTCGAGGTCCCTCGGCCGATCTCATCGAGCACCACCAGGCTGCGCGGCGTGGCATGGCGAAGGATATTGGCCGCCTCGGTCATCTCGACCATGAAGGTCGACTGCCCTCGGGCCAGGTTGTCGCTGGCTCCGACCCGAGTGAAAATTCGGTCCACCACACCGATTCGTGCGGCACGGGCAGGCACCAGGCTTCCCATCTGGGCCATCAGGGTGATCAGGGCGACCTGCCGCATGAAAGTCGATTTACCGGCCATGTTGGGGCCGGTAATGATCAGGATCTGGTTCTCGCGAGTGTCCATAACCACATCGTTGGCCACGAAACGCTCGGAGAGGCTCATCGCCTCGACCACCGGGTGGCGCCCCTCCTCGATGACCAGGTCGCTGCTGTCGTCCATTTCGGGGCAGACGAAACCGCGGTCGTGGGCGAGGTCGGCCAGCGAGAGAAAAACGTCGAGCTCGGCCAGGGCGTCCGCTGTCTGCTGGATGCGCGCTCCCTGCAGAGCCACCTGCTGGCGGATCTGCTGAAAGAGGTCGAATTCGATCTGCACCACCTTCTCTTCAGCGCCGAGGACCTTCTCTTCATATTCCTTCAGCGCCGGGGTGATGTAGCGCTCGGCATTGGCCAGGGTCTGCTTGCGCTGATAGTCCTCGGGCACCTTGGACAGGTTGATTTTGGTAACCTCGATGTAGTAACCGAAGACCTTGTTGAAACGCACCTTGAGGGTCGGGATGCCGGTGCGCTCTTTCTCCTCGCGCTCGAGGCGGGCAATCCAGCCCTTGCCCTCGCGGCTGATATTCCGGAGCTCATCGAGTGGGGCATCGAAGCCGTCACGGATCAGTCCCCCCTCGCGCATAACGAAGGGAGGGTCGTCGACGATTCCGGTGGCGATGATTTCAACGACATCCTCCAAGGCGTCGATGGCACCTCCCAGTTCACCGAGTCTGGCGCTTTGGAGAGCGGCAAGAGCGTCGAGGATGGCGGGAATCTGCCCGAGGGAATTTTTCAGGGCAACCAGGTCCTTGGCGTTGGCATGGGCCATGGAGATCTTGGCGTTGAGGCGTTCCAGGTCATACACCCCGTCGAGTGCGCCTCGGAGATCTTCGCGCACCAGGCTCTGGTCAACCAGTTCGGAAACCGCCCGATGCCGACGGCGAACAGCTTCGACGTCAACCAGCGGATTGTTGATCCAGTGCCGCAGTTTTCGCCCCCCCATGGCGGTGACGGTGCGATCGAGCACGCCGAGCAGCGAGCCTTTTTTGCGGCCGTCGTGAAGGGTGGCGGTCAATTCGAGGTTGCGCCGGGTCGCCTCGTCCAGGACCATGTAGTCCTGACAATGGTAGGTGGCCGGGGGGCGGATATGCTGAACGGTCCCCTTCTGGGTTTCTGTCAGGTAGTACAGAATGCCGCCGGCCGCGCGCACCGCGCCGGGCAGGCCGGCACAGCCGAACGAGTCGAGGGTGGCGCAATCGAAATAATCGAGCAGGCAGCCGCTGGCACGGTCGTGTTCAAGGACCCATTCGGGCAGTTTGTCGAGCCGGCGGTCGCCGAGGACGCCGCCGAGGGATTGGCGCAGGAGCTCCCCCTCCGGACCGTCGCAGAGGAGAATTTCGCTGGGGTTGAAAGAGGTCAATTCGCTGCAGACCCCCTCCATCCCTGCCGTTTCGGTCACCCGGAAATCACCGGTCGAAATATCGAGAACGGCCACCCCCCAGCGCTCATTCTCCCCGGCAGCCAGCGCCATCAGGTAATTGTTCTGCTTGGGATCGAGCGTGTCGGTATCGAGAACAGTCCCCGGGGTCACGACCCGCACAACCTCGCGTTTAACGATCCCCTTGGCCGTCTTGGGGTCTTCGACCTGTTCGCAGATAGCCACCTTGTAACCGTTTTCGACCATGCGGGCAATGTACGGCTGACAGCTGTGAAACGGAATGCCGCAAAGGGGGACCTCTTCACCGGCGCCCTTCTTATTGCGCGAGGTCAGGGTTATATCGAGAACACGCGACGCGGTAATCGCGTCGTCCATGAACATTTCGTAAAAATCTCCGAGCCGGAAAAACAGGATAGCATCGGGATACTGTTCCTTGATCTCCAGATATTGGCGCATCATCGGGGTGGCACCAGCAGCCATACGGGACATACCTCTCAACCGCAGCGAACGACCTGAACAGGCCGGTATCAAGTCAAAAAAAGACCGGTATCGACCGGCGGGGATTAAGCGGACTTATGTTAACAAACAGCCCGTGGCATGTAAACAATTTAGACCCGCGGCCGCCCGAAAGACCTTGACCCCCCAGACAATGAATGCTAATAAAATCGCCAACCAAAGGAGCACCCATGAACGCATTCGGACAGAGCGAAGACGAAGTCTTCAACAAGGACAACTACAACATTTCGACCCTTGAGGAAGAAATCCGGGTCGACAACCTGTGCAATGACTTTGTCAAGCACTTCTACCTCGACCTGGTCGAGCAGCTCGGCCTGGCCCCCGAAGAAGCGAGCCGGCTCTGCTATGGCGTCAGCTACTTTCTGAAAGAGTTTATTATCGGCGATCGCCGGGAAAACCTCTTCGAGTTGCCGGCCAAGCGCATTCGCCAATTCGCCGGCAACTGGTACATTATCAAGAACATGGAACCGAACCTCCCCGAACTGCTCGGGATGCTCGAAGGGGTTCAGGCGTTTTACGAATACAGCCATCGCGTCGATATGGTATCGGAGGTCTTTGTCCAGCAGGTGACCAGCCTCTGCGCCGATCTCCCCTTCTACAAAGAGCGCATCGAAGATTTTCTGGCCATCGAAGGCGATGGGTATTTCGCCTGGGACGCCGCCTGCCCCCTCAAGGATTAACCCAACAGGGCACCAACCAACCGCAACCCGGACGAGCAATGACTCTATCTGAACGCAAGGTCAACGCAGCCCGCTACTCCATCGCAACCGCCTGCACCCTGGCGCTGCTCAAACTTGTCACAGGCATCTTGACCGGATCGATGGCCGTTATAGCCTCAGCGGTCGACTCCCTCCTCGACATTCTCATGTCCGGCGTCAATTATTTCGCCATTCGCCAGGCGGAGCAACCGGCCGACGAATCTCACCCCTTCGGGCACGGAAAATACGAAACCCTGGCGACCCTGATCCAGGCGCTGGTCATCGCCCTCTCGGGGGGGTGGATCATCTTTGAATCGATCCGCCGCCTCGCGGCAGGGGTCGCACTTACCCGCCTCGGCGAGGGGATCGTGGTACTCGGTATAAGCACCGTCGCCTCCTGGGCTATCTCCCGCTACCTGCGCCGCGTTGCCAGTCAAACCGACTCATCTGCGCTCAAAGCCGACTCCCTGCACTTCTCCATGGACGTCTACACCAACCTGGCTCTCGGCCTTGGACTGGTGGTGATCACCTTCGTCGACCTGCCGTGGATCGACCCGGCACTCTCAATCCTGGTCGGAATCTATATCCTGTACGAGGCGCTGAAGCTGGTCAGAGACGGTCTCAAAGACGTTCTCGACGAAGAACTCCCCGAACCGATAAAAGACGAAATCACCCGCCTGATCGAAGCCCACCAGGGAGACCTGATCGGATACCACAACCTGCGCACCCGGCGGGCCGGATCGCAGAAAATCATGGACTTTCACCTCACCGTGTGCAAACACCTCACGGTGGACGAAGCGCATCAGATTTCCGACCACCTAGAAAACCGCATCCAGGATGAGATTCTCGGCGCGGACGTGACCATACATATCGAACCGTGCCAAAGGCAGGAATGCCCCGGCCGCGAAGCCTGTCACCCAGAAACCGAAAAGGGGCGCTGCTAAGCAGCGCCCCTTTTAAGGCATACGACGTTTGACGGGTGCAGCACCCTAACTTTCCAAGGTTTTCAGCCGGCGCAGATCTTCGATAACCTGCTGACTCCCCTTGCGGCGCTCTTCCATTTCATCGAAAATCCGACTCACCATCTCGCTGACCGACTCCACCGCCAGTTCGATATTGCGGGTGTTCTCCTTCTGACGCTCGGTTGCCTGAACCATATCCTCTGCCATGTTCTTCACTTCTTCAATCGACTGAACGATGTTCCGAGTGCCGTCGGCCTGTTCGTTCGAGGCCTGGGTGACCTGAGAGGACATCTCCCCCAACCGCTCGATCGAAGCGGTGACCGACTCGACACTGCGGGCCACCTCCTGGGTGGCGCTGCGGATATCGTGAGTCATTTCCATGGCGGTGTCTGCGCTGGAGAGAATCTTCGCAAGCGACTCCTCCATGCCGACACCAAGCTCAAGCCCGGTTTGAACCAGCTTGCGGGTTTTGGTGATGTGCGCCACCGATTCACGCGTATATTCCTGCAGTTCTTCGATTATCTGCGAAATCGCACTTGTGGAATGGGCCGTCTCCTGGGACAGGTCCCTGACTTCGTCGGCGACCACGGCAAAGGAGCGGCCGTGCTCACCGGCCTGGGCGGCGATGATCGCGGCATTCAGGGCCAGCAGGTTGGTTTTCTGGGTCACTTCAGAGATCACCGTGGTGATGGTGCTGATCTCCTCCCCCTTTTGCGACAGGCGGCTAATGGTCTGCACCGCGTCATCTACGGCCTCGGAAATGCCGTGGAGCCCGGACATAACCCCGGCAACAGCGCCCACGCCACCGTCGGCCTTCTCCTTGACCGCCTCGGACATCTGGTGCGAGCGCGCCCCGCTGTCTTCTACCGATTTGATGGTGGCCGAAATCTGGGTCATGGCCGAAATCGAACTTTCGGTAAAATCGGTCAACTGGTGCAGGTTGCGGGAAACCTGGTCGATCGATACGGAGATCTCCCCCGCCGAGGAGCGGGTGGCATCAACCGCCTCGCGGACTACATCGGCGGCGCTGGCGATATCGACGATCGCCTCACTGGTCGAATCGGTGGCGCCCTTCAACGAAGCATCAAGCCGCGTGTGTTCGTCACGGTAGCGGATCATTTCGCAAAAGGTGTGGTCCAACTCGCCGGTAAGTGCCTCAACGGCCTCAAGGAGGTTGATTTTATTAAGTGCTGAAGCGACCTGGTCGGCAAAAAGCTTGACCGTATCGACATCTGTATCATCAAGCGCTTTTTTCCGCAGCTTGTTATCGACCCCGAACACCCCGACCACCTCATCGCGCAC
>CALZIC010000074.1 GCA_945787285.1 uncultured Desulfuromonadales bacterium | reverse complement strand
ATCAGGGCGCTTTTTTGCTAGTATCTGCCAGCTTTGGCAGGTTAGTTCTGTTTCATTTTTGTGGATTTGTTCAAGGCGGAGAGTCGTCTGTCCGTTGCATTAAACCTGGATCCGTGAGTTCGGGGCGGCAAAAGAGTGTAAGTGCTTGGCCTGAATAAGTGCTTCAAAAAATCTGGGGCGCACCCATAGGTTCGTCGGTGATTTCTTGAACGCTTAGGCAGGTCAATGACTTGCGCTGTTGCCCGGTCAGAACTCACGGATTCAGGTTAAAACGATAGGGTTTCTTCTTTGCCGAGGAAATCTCATATTTATCCAGGGAGTTGTAAAGGGAGGAGTTATGAAGAAGATTAATTTGATGAGGCTGGTGGCTCTGTGCAGTATGTCTCTTGTAGGTGTGCTGCTGGTTGCCGGGGTGGCCATGGCCGCAGGGGCGGATCTGGCCGACACCGACTGTGTCAAGTGCCACGATCGCGAGCCTGCAGATATCGAGGCTTTGGGGGCGAAGCATAAAACCGAGATTTCCTGCCAGGACTGTCATATCGGTCATCCCCCCAAGGTTGAGAACAATATTCCCCAGTGCAGCATGTGCCACGAGGGCGAGGCCCATTTCGAGCTGGCCGGCTGTACCGGTTGCCACAACCCCCATAAGCCGCTTGAGGTCGTCCTTAAGGGTGAGCTGAAGGCGCCCTGCCTGACCTGTCACGATTCTCAGAACGCTCAGCTTGAGGCGAATCCCAGCAAGCATACTGCGCTGGCCTGTAACTTCTGCCACGCTGACCGCCATGGCGTGATTCCTCCTTGTGTGACCTGTCATGAGCCCCATTCGGCCGAAATGACCCAGGCCGATTGCGGTACCTGTCACCAGGCTCATATGCCGGCGGTCGTCACCTACGGAGCCGAGACTCCCAACATCAAGTGTGCTGCATGCCACGAAACCGCGTACAACCAGCTTGCGGCCACTCCCTTCAAACACAAGGATGTGGCTTGCGTCGAGTGTCATGCCGACAAGCACAAGACGGTTCCCCAGTGTACCGACTGCCACGGTGTTCCCCATGCAGAGGGGATTCATCGCAAGTTCCCCACCTGCGGTGCCTGCCACAGCATCGCCCATGACCTGAACAAGTAACACGTTTCCGAATCGTCGCTATCCGGGTTCGACGGACCCGGATGGCGGCTGAGGAATGGGCCCGCAGGGGCTCTTGAGCTATCAAGGCATCTAAATAGGAAAAGGAGAGAGGGAACCCTCATGAAAGACTTCAGGTCGAAATTTATGAAACTCTGGTATCTGCTGCTGGTCGTTGGTCTGGTAGCTGCGGTAACTGCCTGCGCCCAGCCGGTCGCTCCGACGGAGGTGGCTGTCCAGCCGCCGCAGGAAGTCGAGTCCGAGGTGTTGATGGCCGCGGCGGTGCCCGCGCCGGCTCCCGCTCCCGCACCGGTTCGGGCTCCTGTGAAGAAGGTGACGGGGAACCCCTACGACGTAGAGCCCCAACCTCTGACCGTGGCCGAGTGTGGGCAGTGTCATATCGCCTACTTCCGCTATCTCAAAGAGAATGGCGGTCGCCACCAGTTCGATTGTCAGAACTGTCACCAGGTGTTTCACGCCTACAATCCGAACCGGAACAACTGGGATGACATCATGCCCAAGTGTTTCAGCTGTCACACTCTGCCCCACGGGCCGAAGCAGACCGAGTGTCTTGCCTGTCACACCAATCCGCATACGCCTCGCAAGGTGGCCATGACCGACCGGTTGACCAAGAACTGTGCCGACTGCCACACCTCGCCGGCCGAGCAGCTGCAGCAGTTCCCCAGCGCCCACACCCGCCAGGGGTGTTCCGCATGTCACACCAGCCACGGCTTTATCCCGTCCTGCTTTGTCTGCCACGAGGGGCATTACGAGGCGCAGCCGCTGGCCGATTGCATGGCTTGTCACCCGGTGCACAAGCCGCTTCAGATCGCTTTCAAGGGTAAGGTCGAGCTTAAGACCTGCTCCGGTTGTCACGAGTCGGTCTACAAGGTCTGGACCGGTGGCCAGAGCAAGCACAGCAAGGTCTCCTGTGTTTCCTGCCATACCCAGCATGGCATGATTCCCAAGTGTAACGACTGTCACGGGGTTCCGCACAGCGATGTGCTGCATTCTAAATTCCCCGACTGTCTGACCTGCCACCTTGACCCGCACAACCCGCCGGTCAAGACCAAGTAGGTTTTTTCGGCAGCTTGTCGCCGAAAAAATGCAACGACAAAACGAGGAGGGGGCTGCTTTGGCGGCCCCCTCTTTGCGTTAAAGTCCGTGAGGTCGATTATCTCTTGACAGCGCCGGGGGCTTACCCTATCTTCGGTTCGCTCACCGGATCTGCACCTTGAACAAGGATAGGCTGAAATTATGCGTACCACGGTTCTGGCGCCCGCCAAGATCAATCTGTGTCTGCACGTGCTGGGTAAGAGGGATGACGGGTATCATGACCTGTCGATGCTCATGCAGCGGGTTTCCCTGAGTGATCGCATCGATATTGAATTGAGCGCCACTCCCGGTGTGCGGGTGGCGTGTTCCGGTCTGGCCCTCGCCGAGGGCGAGGAGAATATCGCCGGACGGGCGGCCCGCCGCATCCTTGAGCTGGCCGGCAGCGGCCGAGGGGTCGATATTGTCATCGATAAACAGATTCCCGTGGCTGCCGGGCTCGGCGGCGGTTCTTCCGATGCCGCTGCGGTTCTGGTGGCCCTTGACCAGATGCTCGGTCTGGGCCTTGGCAAAAAAGCATTGATGGCCGAGGGCGCGCGGCTTGGTGCCGATGTGCCGTTTTTTATTTTCGAGAAAACGGCCTGGGCCTCTGGGGTCGGCGATGAGCTCGAAGGGGTCGACGGACTGCCCGATCTCTGGTACGTTCTGGTTAATCCGGGCATCAGTGTTTCGACCGCCTGGGTCTATGGAAATTTGGGGTTGACATCCAAAAGTGTTGAAGCTACACTGCCGGGGTTTTTCAGGACCAGCCAGGACGTGGTGGCTCTGCTGTATAACGACCTGGAGCGGGTCACCGTTGCTCGCTACCCGGTTGTTGCCGATATCAAGGGACGACTGCTGGAGTTCGGCGCGTCCGGGTCTTTGATGTCAGGGAGCGGGCCGACCGTTTTCGGTGTTTTTGAAGAAGAAAGTTCTGCCCGCAAGGCGGCTGAAACCTTAGCTGATGTTGAAGGGTGGAAGGTATTTGTCGTCAGGCCTCTTTGAGGTTGGGTGATATGTTTGAGTAACTATGTTGGGGCGTCGCCAAGCGGTAAGGCACCGGATTTTGATTCCGGCATTCACAGGTTCGATCCCTGTCGCCCCAGCCACTTTAAAATAGCGTGCCCGATCCCTTGCGGGTCGGCCGTTGGTTGTTCATAGATAGGTCATGGTTTGCCATGACCTACAATTTTTCCAGGCTTTCAATGAGGATTCATGGTGGATAAACTCAAGATTTTCAGCGGTACGTCGAATCTTGCTCTGTCTCGGGAGATCTGCGGGCATTTGGCCGTCCCTCTGGGCAACGCCAATGTGAAGACCTTCTCCGATGGGGAGATCATGGTCGAGATCGGCGAGAACGTTCGTGGCCGCGACGTCTATATCATTCAGTCCACCAGCGCCCCGTCCAATAACAATCTGATGGAGCTTCTGGTGATGACGGACGCGCTCAAAAGAGCCTCCGCCGCCAGTATTACTGCCGTCATTCCCTACTTTGGCTACGCTCGCCAGGACCGCAAGGTCGCGCCCAGAACGCCCATCACCAGCAAGCTTGTCGCCGATCTGATTTCGACCGCCGGTATGGACCGCCTGGTGACCATGGATCTTCATGCCGGCCAGATTCAGGGCTTTTTCAATATCCCCGTCGATCACCTTTACGCCGCTCCGATTCTTCTGGACGATCTAAAGGCCCGTTTCGGCAGTGAACGCCTGGTTGTGGTCTCTCCGGATGCCGGCGGTACCGAGCGTGCCCGTGCCTTTGCCAAGCGGCTGGACGCAAATCTTGCAATTATCGACAAGCGTCGCAGCGGCCCGAACGTCTCCGAAGTCATGCATATCATCGGGGATGTCGAGGGGCAGACCTGTGTCATTATCGACGACATGATCGATACGGCCGGCACCCTCTGCCAGGCTGCCCAAGCCATCAAAGGGCAGGGGGCCAGCAAGGTTTACGCCTGTGCCACCCACGCCGTCCTTTCGGGCCCCGCCCTGCAGAGAATCAGCGAAAGCTGCCTTGAGGAAGTGGTTGTGACCAATTCGATTCCCCTGGGCGACAAGCTGCAGAACTGCACCAAGCTTCGAATGCTCTCCGCAGCGGAGCTCCTGGCCGAGGCCATTCGCCGCATTCACGGCGACGAGTCGGTCAGTTCCCTGTTTGTCTGACAGGCAATTTTAGCGTTTTAGAATACAAGCATAAATCTCATGGAGGAAAAATAAATGGCAACATCCGAATTGAATGTCAGTACTCGTGCCCGCGTCGGTAAGGGCGGAGCTCGCACCCTGCGTCGCGAGGGTTTTTTCCCCGCCGTTGTTTACGGCAAAGGGCTGGAGCCTTGCGCTATCACCGTTGAGCCGAAAGCCCTCAAGGCCGCCATCGCCTCCGAGTCCGGGTGGAACACCCTGATTACCCTCAAGGGGGACGGTCCCTTTGACGGTCAGGTCGTTATCCTCAAGGACCTCGAGGTCAGCGCCATCCGTCGCGACATCATGCATGCCGACTTTCAGGTCATTGATCTGAGCCAGAAGATCTCGGTCATGGTCCCGGTTCACCCGATCGGCAAGTCCGAAGGTGAAAAGCTCGGCGGCAGCCTGCAGGTTATCCGCAAGGAGCTCGAGGTGACCTGCCTTGCAACGAACATCCCTTCGGCCGTTGAACTCGACGTGACCGCGATGAATATCGGCGACGTTCTGCACGTTGAAGACGTTGTTCTGCCCGAAGGTGTCGAAGTTCCCCACGATGTCAACTTTACCGTTATCACCTGCATCGGTCGCAAGGCTGAAGAAGAGGAAGGTGAGGGCGAAGTTGAAGGCGAAGGCGAAGCTGAAGCCGAGGGCGAAGAGGACTGAGAGTAAAGCCGTTGAAACTTATCGTCGGGTTGGGAAACCCGGGAGACAAGTACGAGGGCACCCGTCACAATGTCGGGTTTATGGCCGTTCAGACGCTGGCCGACGAGGCCGGCGTCAGGCTCAAGAACAAGGGGCATCAGGGGTTTTATGGTGCAGGTCGTGTCGACGGGCACGAAGTGATGCTCCTTTTGCCTCAGACCTTTATGAACCTAAGCGGAGCCAGTGTTGGCTCCGCTTGCCGGTCCCTCGGAATCTCGCCGGGGGATTTGATTGTGGTTCACGATGACATCGACCAGTCCTTCGGGTCGTTGAAGCTGAAGGCTGGCGGGGGTCATGGTGGGCACAACGGTATACGCAATATCTGTCAGGTCCTGGGTCACGGGGACTTTCTCAGGGTGAAGGTCGGGGTCGGGCGTCCTGTCCCCGGAGGCGATGTCGCCCGTTATGTATTGAGTCCCTTTGCCTCGGCTGAAAAAAAAGTGCTCAAAACGGTATTGGAGAATTCGGCCATGGCGATTAAGGCCGTACTGACTCAGGGTGAGCAGGCTGCCATGAACGAGTTCAACAAACGGACTGTCACAATTTAACTAGTGAGGGAAAGAAAGGGTAGGAATCAATGATGCAAACGTTAGTTCCGATTCTGGGCGTGGCTGGTTTTGCTATCGCCATCTGGCTCTACCAGCAGGTCAAGGCCGCTCCTGTCGGCAATGACAAGATGAGAGAAATTTCCGAGGATATTCATGCCGGCGCCATGGCGTTTCTTGCGCGTGAATACAAAGTCCTCGGAATTTTTATTGTTATCGTCTTTTTCCTGATCGCCATCGCAATGGGCATGGGGACTGCCATGGCGTTTTTGGGCGGAGCTCTCTGCTCCATGACGTGCGGCTTCATCGGCATGAAGGCCGCTACCCGCGCTAACGTTCGCACCACCGAGGCCGCTCGTGAGTTCGGCCAGGCCAAGGCCCTGGAGGTCTCCTTCAATGGCGGCGCCGTCATGGGCCTTGCCGTCGCGTCTCTCGGTCTGGTCGGGGTCGGAATCGCTTTCATCCAGTTCGGCGGAGATCCCGAAACCGTACAATGCATCAACGGTTTTGCCATGGGCGCCTCCTCCATCGCCCTTTTCGCCCGTGTCGGCGGCGGCATCTACACCAAGGCCGCTGACGTTGGTGCCGACCTGGTCGGCAAGGTCGAAGCCGGTATTCCCGAGGACGACCCCCGCAACCCCGGTGTTATCGCTGATAACGTCGGCGACTGTGTTGGTGACACGGCCGGCATGGGTGCCGATATCTTCGAATCGTATGTCGGCTCGATCATCGCAACCATCGCCATAGCCGCCGCGGCCGGTCCCGAGCTGCTGGCCAAGATCGGTGCCGGCGAGGGCGCCCAAGCCTCTGCCATGTTCCTGCCCCTGGGGCTGGCCATGGTCGGCCTGATCTTCTCGGTCGTCGGCATCTGGTCGATGAAGAAGATGAGCGACAAGGACCCGGCCAAGGCTCTCCACTACACCACCTTCGTGTCCGCCGGCCTGTTCCTGGCCTTCGCCTTTTTCGTGATCATGTTCTCCAGTCTCAAGTTCGGTGTTTTCCTGGCGATCCTGGTCGGTACCCTGGCCGGTGTCGCCATCGGGCAGGTCACCGAATACTACACCGCCAGCAAGCCGGTACACCGCATTGCCGAGGCCAGCAAGACCGGCCCTGCGACCAACATCATCACCGGCCTGGCGGTCGGTCTTGAAAGTACTGCCGGTCCGATCCTGATCATCTGCGTCGCCATCGCCATCGCCAACGCCTCTGCCGGTCTCTACGGCATCGGCATCGCCGCTGTCGGCATGCTCGCCACCGTCGGTGTCACCATGACCGTTGACGCCTACGGGCCCATCGCCGACAACGCCGGCGGCATCTCGGAAATGGCCGGCCTCGGTCCCGAGGTGCGTGAGATCACCGACGGCCTCGACGCCATCGGCAACACCACCGCCGCCATCGGCAAAGGTTTCGCCATCGGTTCGGCGGCCCTTACCGCCCTGGCTCTGTTTTCGGCCTACGCGACCACCGTCAAGCTCGAAACCATCAATCTGATCAACCCGATGGTCGTTATCGGCCTGCTGATCGGCGGGGCCCTGCCCTTCTTCATCGGCGCCCTGACCATGACCAGCGTCGGTCGTGCGGCCGCTCAGATGGTCGAGGAGATCCGCCGCCAGTTCCGTGAGATCCCCGGTCTTCTTGAAGGCAAGGAGGGGGCCAAGCCCGATTCCCAGAAGTGTGTCGATATCTCCGCCAAGGCCGCTCTTAAGGAAATGGTACTTCCCGGCGTGGTGGCGGTGCTCGCCCCTGTCCTGGTCGGCCTCATCCTCGGCAAGGAAGCTCTCGGCGGCATGCTCGCCGGTGCCACTCTTGCCGGCGTGCTGCTGGCCCTGATGATGTCCAACGGCGGCGGCGCCTGGGACAATGCCAAGAAGTTCATCGAAAAAGGTGATATTGAAGGCGAGCAGAAGGGTGGCGAAGCCCACAAGGCTGCCGTTGTCGGCGATACCGTCGGCGACCCCTTCAAAGACACCTCCGGTCCGGCCATGAACATCCTCATCAAGCTGATGAGTGTTGTGTCCCTGGTTATCGCACCCCTGTTGGTATAAGCGATACCGGACAATTTGCGTAACCTGGATAGCCGGGGCTTGCCCCCGGCTATCCTTATTTCTGTGAGACGAGAAAACGTATGGGATTCAAGTGCGGTATCGTCGGTTTGCCCAATGTCGGCAAATCGACCATCTTCAACGCCATTACCTCCGCCGGTGCCGAGTCGGCCAATTACCCCTTTTGTACCATCGAGCCGAACGTCGGCATGGTGGCCGTTCCCGATCCCCGCCTCGATACCCTGGCGGGCATCGTCAAGCCCCAGGCGGTTCTGCCGACCACCATCGAGTTCGTCGACATCGCCGGTCTGGTCAAGGGGGCAAGCAGAGGGGAGGGGCTGGGCAATCAGTTTCTCGGACACATCCGGCAGGTCGACGCGATTGCCCACGTGGTACGCTGCTTCGAAGATGAAAACGTGGTTCATGTCGACGGCTCGATCGATCCGGTTCGTGATGTGGAGGTTATTCAGACCGAGCTCAACCTTGCCGACCTCGATACCGTTCAGAAGCGTCTGCAGCGCATTGCCAAGCAGGCCCGAAGCGGCGACAAGCAGATGCAGGCTGAACTCGGTATTCTGGAGAAGGTCGAGTCGTGCCTGAATGAGGGCCGTCCCGCCAGGGTCGCAGACCTCTCGGATGAGGAGCGCAGTCACCTGCGCGATCTGCACCTGATCACCAGCAAGCCGGTTTTGTTTGTGGCCAACGTCGCCGAAGATGACCTTCAGGGCGAACACCCCTACGTCGGTCGTCTCCGCGAAGTGGCCTCCAGCGAAGGGGCCGAGATAGTGGTTATCTGCGGTAAGATCGAATCGGAGATTGCCGAACTTGACGAGGATGAAAAACACGATTTTCTCGACGAGCTCGGGCTCAAGGAGTCCGGACTCGACCGCATGACCCGCGCAGGATATCAGCTCCTTGGCCTGTACACCTACTTTACCGCCGGGGTCAAGGAGGTTCGCGCCTGGACCGTTGCCGCCGGGTCGAAGGCGCCTGCCGCCGCAGGGGTCATTCACACCGACTTTGAAAAGGGGTTCATCCGTGCCGAGGTCATCGGCTACGATGATTTTGTCGCCTCCGGCGGCGAAGCCGGGTCCAAGGAAAAGGGGCTTATGCGTCTCGAAGGCAAGGAGTACGTGGTCAAGGACGGGGATGTCATGCATTTCCGTTTCAATGTCTGAGGTTGAACACCAACCGACGGGTTCAGGTTAAAGGCATTGTAAAAGCCACCCCGTTGTGTTAATAAAGAGAGTTCTTTTTTAGAGGAAGGGGGCCGTGGTGGCCTCTTGCTCCTTGCTCCAGATGGTCTGGGGCTATTAACCCGTGAGGAGATCACTTAAATGCGAGCTTACGAAACAATCTACATCGTTCACCCGGATGTCGTTGGTGACGGCTACACTGCCGTTGTCGACAAGTTCAAAGAGGTTCTCACCGACCAGGGCGCCAATGTCATCAAGGTCGATGAATGGGGCACCCGCAAACTCGCCTACGCCGTTAAGAAGCAGGGGCGCGGAACCTATATCCTGATGGCTTACGAGGCCACTCCGAGCACCATTGCCGAGCTCGAGCGTCGTATGCGTATCGACGAGCAGGTCATCAAGTTTCAGACCGTTCTGCTCGAGGGCGGTATCGAAGAACCTGCTCCCGCCACCGAAGAAGCCTCCGGTGAAGAAGGCGAAACCGCTGAAGCTGGCGAGTAAACCGATTCCTGTAACAACCGATTGGAGATTATACATATGAGAACCAATACCAAGCCCTCCCGTCCGGCTCCCCGCAGACGTTTCACCCGCCGCAAAGGCTGCCGCTTCTGTGGTGACAAGACCCTGAAGATCGAGTACAAGGACAAGCCACTCTATCGATTAATTGAGCGGCGGGTACCCAAGTCAAGATGCCGCCAGTCGGCAAAAGGCTCTGTTTCTTCTTGGGGGAATCGTCGTGACCCTGATTTTTCAGGGAGGCGGGGCCCTGCTCGGGGCGGCAGGATCGTTTGTCAGTCTGTTCAGCGCCCTTCCTGCGGCGTATGTCTGCATGAGGATCGGTGGTCTGGTCGGCGCCGGGATCGTTGTTGGTGTGTGCGGGGCGTTGACCGGAGCGTTCGGCTTCTGGGCGGCCCTCGGCTACCTGCTGCAGTTCGGTCTGGCGTCGCTCTTTCTGCCGCTGCTGCTGAGGCGGGGGGTGGCCTGGGACAAGGCTGTTCTGCTCTCGTCCCTGGGCATCGTGGCCTGTATCCTGGCGACGCTGGCCGGGTATGCGGCGCGAACGGGGCAGACGGTACTCAATCTGGTTGAAGGCTTTGTCAGGCAGGAGTTTGACAAGGCGATGGCGCTCTACCAAAAAGCCGAGCTTTCCGTCTCGCAAATGGCGGAGATGCGCAGCCTGGCGCAGCAGATGGCCGATCTTTTGCTGCTGGCCTATCCGGGGCTGATGTTGACCGCCACCGGCGTAATGCTCTTGCTGTTGCTCGCCTTTCTGGTACGACTGTCGAAGGGGGATTACCAGGTCCCCGGACCGGTTTTCCCGGACTGGAAAGTATCCGAGCCGATGATCTGGCCCCTGATACTGGCAGGATTTACTGCCTTTCTCGGACAAGGGCTGGTTCAGCAGATCGCCGTAAACGTGCTGATCGTGTTGCTCCCCATCTATTTTTTGCAGGGGATGGCCATCGTCAGCAGCATTTTCAACCGCAGAGGCATTTCACCGGTTCTGCGCGGCATGGGATACCTGATGATCTTTTTCGTCACCCCCTTTCCGTACATTGTTACCGGTATTGGCGTATTTGACTTGTGGGTCGACTTTAGAAAGCCCAGAAATAAAAAGGTTTAGATCTTTTTTGGAGGAGATCGATGAATATTATTCTTACAGAGAACGTAGATTATCTCGGCAACATCGGGGATGTGGTTAAGGTTAAGCCCGGCTACGCCCGGAACTACCTGATACCCCGTGGTTTCGCCGTAGAAGCTAACCCGCGCAACGTCAAGGAGCTTGAGCACCAGAAGCGCCAGCTCGAGCGCAAGCTTCAGAAGGTCACCCAGGCATCTGAGCTGGTCAAAGGCCAGATCGAAGCCGTAGCCTGCGACTTTACCCTGCGCGCCAGCGAAGAAGGGAAGCTTTTCGGTTCGGTGACTTCGATGGAAATCGAGGCCAAGCTGGCCGAAGCCGGCGTCGAAGTCGATCGCAAGAAGATTCAGCTTGCCGAATCGATCAAGACTCTCGGTGAGTTCGAAGTGCCTGTCAAGCTTCAGGCCGGCGTAACCGCCAACATCAAGGTTACCGTCGCTGCAGCTGAATAAGTTCTGCCGGGGCGAAAGGCGTTTTTCGCCTTTCGCCCCTCTCCTTTCGGAGTACACCTCGCCCCATGGTTGACGCTCAGACCCACCGTCTTCCGCCGCAAAGCCTGGAAGGTGAAATGTCCGTGCTCGGCGGCGTCCTGCTTGAAAACGAGGCCCTCAACAAGGCTCTCGAACTTCTGCGCCCCGATGACTTCTATCGCGAGAGCCATCGCAAGATTTTCTCCGCCCTCATCGACCTCAACGAAAAAGGCGAGCCGGCCGACCTGGTGACCCTGACCGCTGCCCTGCAGCAGGGCGGGGAACTCGACTCTGTCGGTGGCAGCAGCTATCTTGCGACCCTGGTCGATTACGTTCCGACCGCGGCGAATATCTCCTATTACTGCCGCATGGTAAAGGAGAGAGCACTGGCCCGCCGCCTTATCAACGTTTCCACCGAAATCGCCACCCGCAGCTACGAGGGGGGGGATATCGAGGAACAGCTCGATTGGGCCGAAAAGTCGATCTTCGAGATCGCCGGGGCCAAGCAGTCGGCCTCCTACTATTCCACCCGCGAGATCATGAAGGACACCTTCAAGGCGATCGAAAAGCTCTACGATCGCAAGGAACTTGTCACCGGAGTGCCTTCAGGGTTTCATGACCTCGACGTTATGACCGCCGGTCTGCAGCCGGGTGACCTTGTGATTGTCGCCGGGCGGCCTTCGATGGGTAAAACGGCCTTTTGTCTCAATCTGGTTGAAAACTCCGCGGTGCGTGCCGAAAAACCGACCACCGCCCTGGTCTTTTCCCTGGAGATGGGCAAAGAGCAGCTGGTCCAGCGTCTGCTCTGTTCCGTTTCGCACGTCGATGCCGGGCGCCTGCGTACCGGCCACCTCGGCGACTCGGACTGGCCCAAGCTGACCAACGGGGCCGGCATGCTCAGCGAGGCTCCGATTTTTATCGACGATACTCCCGGCATCTCGGTTCTCGAAGTGCGTGCCAAGGCACGCCGCCTCAAGGCCGAACACGACCTCGGGCTGGTCGTCATCGACTACCTGCAGCTGATGACCGGTCGCAACCCTGAAAGCCGGCAGCAGGAAATTTCCGAAATTTCCCGGTCCCTCAAGGCCCTCGCCAAAGAGCTGAGCGTACCGGTCATTGCCCTCTCGCAGCTCAACCGCTCGCTTGAGAACCGCACCGACAAGCGGCCGATCATGGCCGACTTGCGCGAATCGGGCGCTATCGAGCAGGACGCCGACGTGATCATGTTCGTCTACCGCGATTCGGTCTACTGCGACGCCTGCCGAAAGCGGGATAACTCCTGCGACAAGGGGCACGAGAAGGATGCCGAGGTCATCATCGGCAAGCAGCGTAACGGCCCGATTGGCACCGTGCATATGACCTTCCGCGGCGAATTCACCCGCTTCGAGAATCAGAGTAAGCGAGATGATGGCTATTAGCCGTCCTGGCTCTTTAAAACGTAAAAAGCCCCTGGAGATTTCCAGGGGCTTTTTACGTTGAAGGCGGATCAGCCGGTGTCCCAGCCGGACTTGGTTGGGTCCGACAGATTCCTGAAGGGTCAATCCTTCCTCAGGGTGATCGACAGGGTCTGGATCTTCTTGCGCAGCGTATTGCGATTGATTCCGAGAATTTCGGCGGCGCGCACCTGGTTGCCCCGGGTTTTTTCCATGACGATGTTGATCAGCGGGCGCTCCATCTGGTGGAGTACCATCTCGTAAAGGTTGTCGAGTTCCTGGACGTCCATCTTTGCCAGCGAGCTGTGCAGCTTGTTGGCGATGAGCTTTTCCAGTGAATCGTCATTGCCGTTGTCGCGGTCTTCCCCCTCAAGCAGTGGGAAGTCGTCGGGCTGAAGCATCAGGTGCGGAGAGAGGAGGGCGGCGCGCTGTATGGAGTTCTCCAGTTCACGCACGTTGCCGGGCCAGTGGTAGGCCTTGAGGCGATCGAGCGTTTCCTTGGTGTATCCCCTGGTTGTTGCGCCCTGCTCTTCGCTGAGTTTCTGGATGAAGAATTCGACCAGCAGCGGCAGGTCGTCGATCCGCTCCCGAAGGGGGGGGAGGGCGATCGGCACCACGTTGAGCCGGTAGTACAGGTCTTCGCGGAAATCCTTGGCCCTGACCCGTTCCTTGAGGTCCTGATTGGTGGCCGCGACAATGCGTACGTCGACCTGGATCGGGGTGCTTCCACCGGTTCGGGAAATCTCCTTCTCCTGCAGGACGCGCAACAGCTTGGCCTGCAGTTCGAGGGGCATGTCGCCGATCTCGTCGAGAAACAGGGTGCCGCCGTTGGCCTGCTCGAACTTGCCGATTTTGCGCTCGGTGGCCCCGGTAAAGGCCCCTTTTTCGAAACCGAACAGTTCGCTTTCCAGGAGTTCGCGGGGGATGGCCGCACAGTTGAGGGCCAGAAACGGCTTGCCAAGCCTCGGGCTGTTGAAATGGATGGCGCGGGCCACCAGCTCTTTTCCGGTCCCTGACTCCCCGGTTACAAGGACCGTCGCTTCGGACGGGGCCACCTTGCCCAGAACTTTGTAGACTTCCTGCATCGGCAGGCTTTTGCCGATGATGGTACGCTCCACCATGAAGTGCTCTTTGAGCTCCTGCTTGAGGCGGTGCACCTCTTCGGTGACCGCAGTGGCCTTGTTGGCCTTGAGGATAATGGCATCCAGGGCGTCAAGGTCGAAGGGTTTGGTGATGTAGTCGTAGGCTCCGCCCTTCATCGCCTCTACCGCATTTTTCATGGTCGACTCGGCGGTCATGATGACCACCAGTAGTTCCGGCCGTTCTTCCTGCAGGCGACCGAGAAGCTCCAGGCCGGTGATGCCCGGCATTTTTATGTCCAGAACGGCCAGGTCGTACTCTTTGTTCAGGGCCATGTTCAGGGCTTCTGTCCCGTCAGATGCCAGGTCGACGGTGTACCCCTGCTTGGTCAGGGCCTTGGAGAGCACCCAGCGGATGCTTTCTTCGTCGTCGGCAACAAGGATGCTTTTGATGGACATGTGGGGGGAGACCTTTCCTGATCTTTCTAATTCTTTTTATTCCATGCCGGCTGGTGCAGGCTTCCGTTCGTTAGGCTCAGCGGTCCGCAGCGGCAGGGAGACGGAAAAGATTGTTCCTTCGCCCGGCTTGCTGGTGACCTTGAGAAATCCGTTATGGTTGTTGACGATTTTCTGGCAGGTGGCCAGGCCGAGCCCGCTCCCCTGGGTTTTGGTCGAATAGAAGGGGGTGAAGATGCGGTCTATGTCTTCTGTGCTGATCCCCGGACCCGTATCCTTTATTTCGATAACCACCAGGGGAATCGGCCGGCCGCCCGGCTTGTTGAGGTGGTAATCCGAAGCCACCCGGGTCGAGATGGTGACCTTTCCATGTTTTTCGATTGCCTCGGCGGCGTTCTTGATCAGGTTGAGAAAGAGCCGGGTCAGCAGATTGTCGTCTCCCTGGATCGGCGGAATGCTCGGGTCGAGCTGCAGGTGAAATTCGACATCCTTGCCGCGGTACCCTTCTTTTTGAAACAGGACAATGTCATCCAGAACCCTGGACAGGTTAACCGGCGTCCATTGCGGGGGGCGCGGTCGGGAGAGGTCCATCAACTCTTCGATGATGCCGTTGACTCTTTCCACCTCCTTGAGCATAACGTCGGTGTATTCTCGCAGCTCGAGGTTTTCCCCCGAGAGTTCCATGGCGAGGAGTTGGGTTGCTCCTTTGATGCCCCCGAGCGGGTTCTTGATCTCATGCGCAAGTCCGGCCGCCAGGGTGCCCAGGATGGAGAGGCGGTCTGCCCGGCGCACGGCGTTTTCGAGATCTCGAACCCGGGAGAGGTCG
This sequence comes from uncultured Desulfuromonadales bacterium, assembly GCA_945787285.1. Classification (GTDB taxonomy): domain Bacteria; phylum Desulfobacterota; class Desulfuromonadia; order Desulfuromonadales; family Trichloromonadaceae; genus CALZIC01. The sequence continues at coordinate 3,064 of CALZIC010000074.1, read as the reverse complement.
CGGATAATCAGTACCGCGCCTTCCGAAAATCCGGAATCGTTATACAGGGGCGAGACCGAAACGCTTACCGGTATCGGCTTACCGGTTGGTCGTTCCAGGGTGAGGTCCTCGTGGTCGGAGATGGAGCGCTCGCCTTCCAGTGCGGTTTTGACCAGGTAGAGAAAATTTTTCTGGGCCCCGAAAAGGTCGGAAAATTGTCGCCCGAGGGCCTGTTTTTCCGAAATGCCGGTAATGGCCTGGGCCGCCGGGTTGAACAGAGTGATCTGCCCGCCAGGGTCCAGGGCGATGACCGCCCGGTCGATATTCTCGAGTACCCGGATGTAAAGTTGGGCATCGGGCCTCGAATCGGTTTTTTTCATGGCTTCACCCCTCCCCCAGCCTCTGCCGCAAGAAAGAACTCGCTCATGGCCTGGCGCAGTTCGGCGGCGCTCTGGCAACGGTTGACCTGCGACCTGAAGTTGGCGGCGTTGTTCAGACCGCGGGAATACCAGCAAAGGTGCTTGCGCATGTCGAGCGCCGCCTTGCGTTCTCCAAAGATGTGCCGATACAGATCGAGGTGCTCACCGGCGATTCGGTGACGCTCCGAAGGCGAGGGGGCCGCTGGAGCCTGTCCCCCGCGAAGAAGGGGTTCGATCGCGCCGATCAGCCAGGGGTTGCCATAGGCCCCCCTGCCGATCATTATACCGTCACAGCGGGTCTGCTCAATCATCGCCTCGGCGTCTTCGGGCTGGAAAATGTCGCCGCTTCCGATGACCGGGATGCCAAGTGCTTGCTTCAGAGTGCGAATGTGCTCCCAGTCCGCATGCCCTTCAAATCCCTGGCAGCGGGTGCGGGGATGCAGAATCACCGCGTCGGCGCCTTCGCTTTCGGCGATGCGACCGACTTCGAGAAAGTTGACGGAGGACCGGTCCCATCCTGAGCGGATCTTCACGGTCAGGGGCAGCGCAGAGGCGCTTCGGACTGCGGCAATCATGCGGCCGATTTTTTCAGGGGTCTGCAGCAGCGCGCTGCCGGCCCCGGAACGAACCACCTTGCGCACCGGGCATCCCATGTTGATGTCGATCAGTTCGCCATCCTGCGAAACGAGACGGGCCGCTTTGGCCAGCACCTCGGGATCGTCACCGAAGAGTTGAATGCCCAGTGGGCGTTCCTCATCGCAGGATGCCAGAAGCTCCCGGGTGCGCCGACCGTCGCGAATCAGGCCGTTGGCGCTGACCATTTCGGTAAAGACCAGCCCGGCGCCGAAGCGCTTCATGATCTGTCGGTAGGGGAGGTTGGTGATGCCCGCCATGGGAGCGAGCCAGATGTTGTTTTTTAGGGTAAGCTTGCCGATTTTCATAGATATTCTGTCTGCGTAAATTTTGGGCATACTAGCATGCAGCGGGCTAGGAACCAAGAGAAAAGCATCGCCCCCAACTCGGCAAAACGCATACTGTATACAAAATACTGCTTGACAATCGTGGTACGAGTTTGTTAAAAAATACTTGAAAAATGAGATTCGGCCAAGGATTCCCGGTTGCCTGGCTGAGCGGACGGCAGCTTTGCCGTCCTCCTGAATACGGGTTCTCCCGTTTTGTTCTGTTCATTCTTCCGGGTTTTATTTTTATTTTGTTTTTGTTGTTGCCCATCGCATATTATCCACAAAAGGAGAGAGAAGCATGGCGACACTTAAGGAAGTATTGGCCCAGAAGATCGCAGAGCATCGTCCCCGCACCACCCGTCTCGTAAAAGAGTTTGGGGACGTCAAACTGGGCGACGTCACGATCGGTCAGGCTATCGGCGGCGCCCGCGGCGTTAAGTGCCTGGTAACTGACATCTCTTATCTCGACCCCATGGAAGGTATCCGTTTCCGCGGGATGACCATCCCCGAAACCTTTGCCGCTCTTCCCAAGGTTCCCGGGTCCGACTACCCCTACGTTGAGGGTTTCTGGTGGCTGCTGCTGACCGGCGATGTTCCTACCATGGAGCAGACCCTGCAGGTTGTTGAGGAGTGGAAGGAGCTTGCCCAGGTTCCTTCCTACGTCATCGACGTACTGCGCGCCATGCCCCGCGACAGCCATCCCATGGCTATGTTCTCCGCCGCTATCGTTTCGATGCAGCGTGACTCCAAGTTCTCTGCCAACTATGCTTCCGGCAAGTTCAACAAGATGACCTGCTGGGAAGAAATGTATGAGGATTGCAACTCCCTCATGGCGAAACTCGGCCCCATCGGTGCTTACATCTACCGCATGAAGTACATGGGCGATACCCACATTGAGGCCGATCCGAACCTCGACATGGGTGGTAACTTCGCTCGCATGATGGGCATCCCCGCTCCTTACGACGATGTCGCCCGCATGTACTTCATCCTGCACTCCGACCACGAGTCCGGCAACGTCTCCGCCCACACGACTCACCTGGTCGCCTCGGCCCTGTCCGACATCTACTACTCCTATTCGGCTGGCATCAACGGCCTCGCCGGCCCGCTGCACGGTCTGGCCAACGAGGAAGTACTGCGCTGGACCCAGAACTTCATGGCTAAGCTCGGCGGCGAAGTGCCGACCAAGGAAGGTCTCGAGAAGGCACTGTGGGACACCCTCAACAGCGGTCAGGTTATCCCCGGTTACGGCCATGCCGTTCTGCGCAAGACCGACCCCCGCTACACCTCGCAGCGTGAGTTCTGCATGAACACCGAAGGCCTCAAGGACTACCCGCTGTTCCAGCTGGTCAAGATGATCTTTGAAGTGGCCCCCGACGTTCTGCTCAAGCACGGCAAGGCCAAGAATCCCTGGCCGAACGTTGATGCCCAGTCCGGCGTCATCCAGTGGTACTACGGCGTAACCCAGTACGAGTTCTACACCGTCCTGTTCGGTGTCGGGCGTGCCCTCGGCTGCCTCGCCAACGTCACCTGGGACCGCGCTCTCGGCTACGGCATCGAGCGTCCCAAGTCGCTGACCACCGGGATGCTGGAAGATGTTGCCAACAGCAAGTAAGCATTGCTCAGCGTAAAAAATCCGTCTTTCGGATGATAAGAAAAGAGGGACACCCCAGCGGGTGTCCCTCTTTTTTGTGTCAGACCGGCCAA
>CALZIC010000073.1 GCA_945787285.1 uncultured Desulfuromonadales bacterium | reverse complement strand
GCCGGGGGCATTGCCCTCGACGATAAAAGCGGTAATTTCCGGGCGCTCCTCGGACAGATCGTTGGTGCGGGCCATAACGATCAGCAGGTCGGCGGCCGTGCCGTTGGTAATCCAGAGCTTTTCGCCGTTGATCAGGTAGGCCTCGCCATCGTCGGTCAGCTTGGCGATGGTCGACAATTTCGACGGATCGGAGCCGACCCCCGGTTCGGTGAGGGCAAAGGCGCTCATCGCGCCTTTGGCCAGCCGCGGCAGATAGGCCTTCTTCTGCTCTTCGGTGCCGAAGACCTTGAGCGGCTGGGGCACGCCGATGCTCTGGTGGGCCGACAGCATGACCGCAGTCGAGGCGCAGTGGCTGGCGACGAGCTGCACGATGCGGTTGTAGTTGATCTGGGAGAGGCCGAGGCCGCCGTACTCGGTCGGTATCTTGATGCCGAACAGCCCCAATTGACGCAAGCCGTCGACGACCTCCGAAGGGATCTCCTTTTCCCGGTCGATTCGATCAGCATCGACCTGCTCGATCAGAAAAGACTTCACCCTGGCAAGCACCTCATCGCCGGCCTGGCGGTCCTCCCCGTCCTGCTGCGGAAAAGGGAAAAGCAGCTCGGAGCGCAATCGGCCCATGAACAGTTCGCCAACGAAGCTCGGCTGCTTCCATTCTGTTTCACGCGCCGCTTCGGCGACTTCGATCGAGCGTTCCTGCTCTCCCATGGCATCCTCCTTAACTGCACAACAAATCGTGTATATCTAAAAGGATAACAGGTGTTTGGCGAAACGCATCCGTCTTTATCCAGCTTTGTCCAAGAGACAGATTTTCGGCAGAAGGCCGCGAGGCAACCTCTCCCCTCATGGACTTTATCTAAAGACTTAAGGCTTGAGATTAGCGCCATAAAACGTTATAAAACTCTGGCCAACCATTCTCTAAGAAAGCATCTACCGGGTCACTACTATTATGAATACCGCCACCCACCCCACCGCCGGCACCCCGGCCTTTGAAATCAAGGGCAGCGCGCTGACCCTGATGGTTCTGCATCTGCTCGAGACCGACACGGCTGTGGCCTGCCTGCAGCTGCGGGAAAAGTTCGGCAAGGCTTCCGGGTTTTTCAAGAACGCCCCGCTCCTTGTCGACCTCAGCGAGGTCCAGCAAGCCGGGGCGGCACTCGACCTGGAGTCTCTGACCGACACCCTGCGCGAACTCGGGCTGGTCCCCGTTGGCGTCCGGGGTGGATCGGAGGAGCAGAACAGGCAGGCACTGCGTGCCGGACTCGGACTCCTTCCCTCCTCCCGTTCAGAGCGATCAGCCCCCGAGGCGGCCTGCGCACCCGCTGCGGAGCCAGGCCCCGAGCCGCACCCCGCGCAACCGAGTCCCCCGTCGGGCGCCAGAGTCATCACCCAGCCGATCCGTTCGGGGCAGCGGGTGGTGGCCAACGGCGACCTGATCGTCCTCGCCTCGGTCAATTCGGGGGCGGAAATCCTCGCCACCGGCAATATCCACGTTTACGGCGCCCTTCGCGGCCGCGCCTTTGCCGGGGCCCAGGGGGACACCGAAGCACGCGTCTTCTGTCTGCAGTTCAACCCGGACCTGGTCGCCGTCGCCGGCGAATACCTGGTCAACGACGAACTCGACAAGGCACATATTGGCAAAACGACTCTCGTCTCCTTAAAAGACGACCACTTGTTGATTGAACCGATCGGCATTTTCGATCCCCACGAATGAGGCTCTGTGATATGAAAAAAAAATCGGGTAACAAGTCTCGCAAACTGACTGTTGTCGAGGAGAACTCTGCAACGGAAGAGACACAGAAGTTGGCGAAGGTGGTTGTTGTCACCTCCGGCAAGGGTGGCGTAGGAAAGACCACGACCAGCGCGGCCTTTTCCGCGGCGCTGGCACAAAAAGGCTACAAGACGGTCGTCATGGACTTTGATGTCGGCCTGCGCAACCTCGACCTGATCATGGGCTGCGAGCGCCGGGTCGTCTACGATCTGCTCAACGTCATCCACGGCGAAGGCTCTCTCAACCAGGCCCTGATCAAGGACAAGCGCATCGAAAACCTCCACATACTCCCCGCCTCGCAGACCCGCGACAAGGACTCTTTGAGCCTCGAAGGGGTGGAACGGGTGATCAACGAGCTCAAGGAGCGCTTTGACTACATCATCTGCGACTCGCCGGCAGGGATCGAAAAGGGCGCCGTCACCGCCATGTACTTCGCCGACGAAGCCCTGGTGGTCACCAACCCGGAAGTCTCCTCGGTGCGCGATTCGGACCGCATCATCGGCATGCTGGCGAGCAAAACCCGGCGCGCCGAGCAGGGACTCGATCCGGTCAAGGAACACCTGGTCGTCACCCGCTACGACCCGAACCGGGTCGACCGCGGCGACATGCTGAGCGCCGAAGACGTTCAGGAGATTCTGGCCATTCCCTTTCTGGGGGTGATTCCCGAATCGAAATCGGTGCTGGTCGCCTCCAACTCGGGTGTGCCGGTCACGCTCGATAAAGAGAGCGAAGCCGGCGAGGCCTACTTTGACGTGGTCGACCGGTTTCTTGGTGAAGAGCGCCCCTTTCGCTTTATGGACGCCCCGAAAAAGGGCCTCCTTTCCCGCCTTTTCGGAACTTAAGATATGAAATTCCTTGACTTTTTTCGGACATCAAATCGCACTTCCGCCTCGGTTGCCAAAGAGCGGCTGCAGATCATCGTCGCCCACGAAAGGCGCCGCCCGTCCAGCCCCGACTTTCTGCCACGGATGCAGCAGGATATCCTCGAGGTGGTCAGGAAATACATCCCCATAGCCGAGGACCAGATCAAACTGTCGGTCGACAGCAGCGGCGACTGCGAGGTTCTGGAACTCAACATTTCCCTGTCCGACGCCGCCAAGTAGGCAGTCCCGGCGACAGGCCCCAGGGCGCCAAGCCCTCGGTACAAAAACATTTCAGGCCGGGTCGACTCTCGACCCGGCCTGGCTCTGCACGATTATCTCTCCACCCTCCCCAGGGCCCCCGACCGCCATCGGCACAGCCGCCACCCCCATGTTCCTATCCTGCCATCACTCTATCCTGGATCCGTGAGATCGGGTCGGGAAAAGAGTGTAAGTGCTTGGCCTGCATAAGTGTTTCAAAAAATCTGAGGCGCACCCATAGGTTCGTCGGTGATTTTTTGAACGCTTAGGAAGGTCAATGACTTGCGCTATTGCCCGGTCAGAACTCACGGATTCAGGTCTATTTCAGCCAGAACGGTCACCGGCGAACCATCGGCCTGTTGATAGTTTATCGGCACCACCGATACGCGCCTGGGAGAGGAGTGCAGGTCGGCCAATTTCATATCTTCAATGATCAGGATCGGCTCCACGGAATCCTTTTTTCCGGAATCGGTTTTTAAAAAGGCCCGATGGGCCTCTCTGCCCAGTTCCCGGTGTTGATAACTGGTCAGGGAGATAAAATCGAACCCGATCATCTTGAGCGACCTGTTTCTCCTCAGCCACAAGCCGACATCCGGGCCGAGGCCCGGGCCGTTGAAAATATAGGTTTTATCCCGGGTGGCCGAAAAGGTGTGCCGGAATCGTTCAAAACCTGTCTTGATCAACAGCAGATCCGTCTCTTCGGGGATCTTTTCCAACTCCAAAAGCCAATTCTCCAGGGTAATGATTTCATCCTTTTCGACCGGTTTCTCGATTAAAAAGGGTCGCCGGCAGATCCAGAAATCAGCCGGGAACTGGTCCAGACATTGCCCGTTGGCGTCAAAATGAAAGGGTGCGTCGATATGGGTGCCGGCGTGAGCCGGCAAAGACAACTCGGTGTTGTTGGAGGAGTCGCCTTCGCGGATCGACCTGACCCTGGCGAAATGGATGCAGCCGCTGTCTCCATACAATGGAGACGTCTCTTCGATCACATGGTTCAGGTAAATGGTCATGTTGACCCTCACTGGCTCAAAAGAAGAAGAGCCGCTGGACGGCAGGATATTTCGGCAGAAGGTCGGCGACCGTGTTCCGCCGGCAGCGCAGCCGATCAGAAGTCCTGGTATTCCTCGCGGGAAGGCGAGAAGACCTCGATGTAGACCGTGTCTTCCAGCGCCACGGTGCCGTGCTTGACAAACGGGGGAAGAACGTAGGAGTCCCCTTGAGTCACCTCGAACTCATCCTCGGGCTTTTCGGCCAGGAAGCGAGCGCGACCGCTGAAAAGATAACCGATCTGCGTCGCCCGGTGATTATGCAGCGGAATCTTGGCGCCCTTCTTCAGTTCAAAGTGACACAGCATCGCCTCATCGTGATAGGCCAGGGTTCTGCGCACGACACCCTCGGGACCCTCCTTGGCCACACCTTCAGCCACATTCTTCATTTTCATTTTCGAATCCTCCTCTTCAACTCGGTACCCGAAATCCCTTTCATGACAGTATGACATCTTTTCAAGGAGACACATCCGGGAAGCCCGCAGACGCGTCCATATGAGCTCCCAGGGCGACGGTCACCGCAGCTGCAACTCGCGTTTTTCCAGCGCCAGCATGCGGTCGCGCAGTTCGGCGGCCTTTTCAAAATCGAGGTCGGCCGCGGCGGCCAGCATCTCGTCCTTGGTGCGGGCGATCTCCTTTTTCAGCGCGTCGGGACTGCCGTAGCTCTCCTCCTCCTCGGCCACCAGCGGCAGCTCCAGGTAGTCTTTTTCGGCGATGTCCTCGAGGATGGTGCGCAGGCTCTTCTTCACCGTCTGCGGGGTGATGCCGTGCTCCTCGTTGTAGGCGAGCTGGGCGACGCGGCGGCGCTCGGTTTCGGCGATGCAGGCCTGCATCGATTTGGTGATGCGGTCGGCGTACATGATCACCCGCCCCTCGACGTTGCGGGCGGCGCGGCCGCAGGTCTGGATCAGGCTGCGGACCGAGCGCAGAAACCCCTCCTTGTCGGCGTCGAGGATCGCCACCAGCGAGACCTCGGGAATGTCGAGCCCCTCGCGCAGCAGGTTGATGCCGACCAGCACGTCGAACACCCCCTTGCGCAGGTCGCGGATGATCTCCATGCGCTCAACGGTCTTGATATCCGAGTGCAGGTAGCGCACCCGAATGCCGATCTCCTGAAGGTAGCCGGTGAGATCCTCGGCCATGCGCTTGGTCAGGGTGGTGACCAGCACCCGCTCCTGTCGGGCCACCGTCTCGCGCAGCTCGTGGATCAGGTCGTCGACCTGTTCGGTGGCCGGGCGCACCTCGATGGGGGGATCGACCAGGCCGGTGGGACGGATGATCTGCTCGACCACCACCCCGTGCGCTTTTTCCAGTTCGTAGTCGGCCGGGGTGGCCGAAACATAGACGGTCTGGGTCCCCTTGGCCTCGAACTCCTCAAAGGTCATCGGCCGATTGTCCAGCGCCGAGGGGAGGCGGAAACCGTAGTTGACCAAGGTCTCCTTGCGCGAGCGGTCGCCGCGGTACATGGCGCCGACCTGGGAGACCGAGACGTGGCTTTCGTCGATGAACATCAGGGCGTCGTCAGGAAAGTAGTCGAACAGGGTGGCCGGCGCCTGGCCGACGGCGCGGCCGTCGAGAAAGCGCGAATAGTTCTCGATCCCCTGGCAGTAGCCCATCTCCTCCATCATCTCGATGTCGAAGAGGGTGCGCTGCTCGATGCGCTGGGCCTCGAGCAGCATGTTGCGCTCGCGGAAATACTGGATGCGGTACATCAGCTCGTCCTGGATCTGTTTGACCGCCCTCTCCAGGGTCGGCCGGGTGGCGACGTAGTGGCTGGCGGGGAAGATGGTGGTACGGCCGATGCGGTCAGTGACCTTGCCGCGCAGGGGGTCGATTTCGGAGACCGCGTCGATCTCGTCGCCGAAGAACTCGACCCGGATCGCCCGCTCCTCCTCGTAGGCGGGAAAGATCTCGACCGAGTCTCCGCGCACCCGGAAGGTGCCGCGGTGAAAGTCGACGTCGTTGCGCTGGTACTGGATTTCCACCAGTTTCTTGAGCAGGGCGTCGCGCTCCAGCTCCATCCCCTCCTCCAGGCCCACCAGCATGCCGAAATAGGCCTCGGGAGAGCCGAGGCCGTAGATGCAGGAGACCGAGGCGACGATCAGCACATCACGGCGCGAGAGGAGACTGCGGGTGGCGCTGTGGCGCAGCTTGTCGATTTCCTCGTTGATGGCCGAGTCTTTTTCGATAAAGGTGTCGGTCGAGGCCACGTAGGCCTCGGGCTGGTAGTAGTCGTAGTAGGAGACGAAGTACTCCACGGCGTTGTCGGGGAAGAGCTCCTTGAATTCGCCGTAGAGCTGGGCGGCCAGGGTCTTGTTATGGGCCAGCACCAGGGTCGGCCGCTGCACGGCGGCGACCACGTTGGCCATGGTAAAGGTCTTGCCGCTGCCGGTAACGCCAAGGAGCACCTGGTGGCGGTCGCCGCGCTCGAGCCCCTCGACCAGTTCACGGATCGCCTGGGGCTGATCACCTCGGGGCTGATAGTCGGATTGGAGTTTGAATTGGGCCATAGGGTTATTCTAAACACGATCACGGTGAAGATCACGCAGAATCTTTTTAAGCCTATGGCAACCGGACCGTCATTTCGACTGGCCGTGCCAGAGCCCGGGTGTCGGCGATTTGACAGCTGAAGGGTGGTGGCGTTCTCAACAGCATTCAACCCTCCATTCTTCCTCGGCTCTCGGACGAAGAACAAAAACCCTAAGGATTTCGAGGTTTTTTTCATGCACACTTTTTCCGATCCCCGAGCCAACGATAATCACGGCCTGAAGGCATGCTTATTGCTCAATTTGGACTGAAGGTCTCCACCCGCTCTCAAAGGGGAGCAGAAAGAGGTAAGGATGGGCCAAGAGATAAAAAAAGTCAGCAAGGGGCAACATCTCGTGATCCTGGTTCTGGTCGCGCTGGGACTGTTCTTCGCCTTCAAAAACAACCAGATCCAACCGGCAGCCCACCCGGAGTCAGCCGGTTCCGAGCTCTACAACACAACGGCGGGCATCGAGCCGATCACCCCGATCCCCCAAAAGCTCGACCTGGATGAACGGAAGGTCGCGCTCGGCGAGAGGCTGTATCATGACCCCCGCCTGTCAAAGAACAACACCATTTCCTGCGCCTCCTGCCACGACCTCAAAAAAGGCGGCACCGACCAGGTACAGTACTCAACGGGGGTCAACCAGGCATTGGGGGGCATCAACTCACCGACCACCTTCAACAGCGGCTTCCTCTTCGCGCAGTTCTGGGACGGTCGCGCCGAAACCCTGGCGGAGCAGGCCGCCGGACCCGTTCACAACCCCATTGAAATGGGGAGCGACTGGCCGAAGGTGATCGGGAAATTGAGCACCGACCCCGATTATGTCAAAGCCTTCTCCGAAATCTATCCCGACGGCATGAACGGCCGGAACATCACCGATGCCATCGCCGTCTTCGAACAGTCGCTGTACACCCCCGACTCCCGTTTCGACCTCTACCTGCGAGGGAACAAAGAGGCCTTGACCCGCCAGGAGCAGGAAGGTTACCGGTTGTTCAAGGAATTCGGCTGCGTGAGCTGCCATCAGGGCCTGACCATGGGGGGCAACATGTACCAGAACATCGGCGTCATGGAAGACTATTTTGTCCATCGACCGATCACCAAGGAGGATCTCGGCCGCTTCAACGTCACCCGGAAAGAAGGGGACAAGTTCCAGTTCAAGGTTCCGACCCTGAGAAACATCGCCATCACTTACCCTTACCTGCACGACGGTTCCGCCAGAAGCCTGGAGGACGTGCTTACCATCATGTGGAAAAACCAGCTGGGGCGCTCCATAACCGAGGAAGAATCTTCCAGAATCGTATTATTTCTGAAAACCCTCACCGGCACCTACAGGGGAGAGCATTTATGATCGGCTCACACCTGCGCAACCTGACCCTTGGCGCGGCGTTGATATGTGCCCTGGCCTTTCTGCTTCACAAGACCCAGTCGGTGGACTTTGAAGAGCACGACCGCTATATCAGCACCCTGCGCCAGCTTCAGAATATTGACGCCACCCTCAATGAAAATATCATCAGGTCCCGCCATGGATACTCAGGGTCCTACGACCCCATTGTTCAGAATATTCGGGGACTCAAGCGCATCAGCGAACAGCTTGTAAACCTGCCGGCCTTCATCGAGCCGAAAAACCGCTCGCAGCTCGAACCGTTGCGGGAAGAGTTCGCGAGGCAGCTCGAAGAAAAAGAGGAACTGGCGGAGCGATTCAAGGAAGAAAATGCCATTCTGCGCAATTCGCTCGGTTTCTTCCCGGTGGCGGCCGCCGAACTGGCTGCCAGGGTCGGTCCGCAGGACGCAGCCCTGGCCGGAGAGGTTCGAAACCTGCTGGAACAGGTCCTGCTGTACAACCTGCACTCGGTGGAGGAAGCGCTCCCTCGCATCGAGAAACGCATCGCTACCCTGGCCGCCATTCAGACCGGTCATCCCGATGCCGGGATAGGCAGGGCCCTGCAGCGGGTGCTTCAGCATGCCGACACCATCCTGAGCGTCAAAAAGCACCTCGACCTGGCCACCCGGCAAGTTCTCGACCTCCCGACCCGCCACACCCTCCAAAGCCTGACGCAGACCTACCAGAACCACTACACCCAAGCATCAGCCAAGGCCAACCGGTACCGGCTTGGGCTTTACCTGGTCGCCATTTTGCTGCTGACGATTGTCGCCTACACCGTTATCCGGCTTCGAAACGCAACGGTGGCCTTGAACCGCGCCAATGCCACCCTCGAACAGCGGGTCCAAGACCGCACCGTCGACCTGGAGAAGGCCAACGCTATACTTTCGCAGCAAAAAGAAGAGCTCAGCATATACATCGAGGAGATTCGCGCGGCCAAGGAAGAGTTGCAGCGCATCGCGGTAACCGACCAGCTGACCGGCCTCTTCACCCGGCGGTTTCTGTTCGAATGGATGGAAAAGCAGGTGGCCAGCATCGGGCGCAACACGGGAACCTTCAGCATCCTGCTCTTTGATATCGATTTTTTCAAACGGATCAATGACGCCTTCGGCCACGGCGAAGGAGACCGGGTCTTGCAACAGTTCGCCGAGGTGGTCAGAGGGAATGTGCGCCAGGCCGACTTCGTCGGCCGCTACGGGGGGGAAGAATTCCTGGTGCTGCTCCCGGGAACCGGGATTGACGACGCGATGATGGTGGCCGAAAAGGTGCGCCAGGCGATCGAGGTCAACATCAAGACCCCCAAGCAGGTCACCACCAGCATCGGTGTCAGCAGCTGCAGCTGCCGGATTGTTTCCCACAGCTGCTACAACGGGTCGGAAGTGATCTCCACCCTGCTGGAGCAGGCCGACCAGGCCCTCTACCGGGCCAAGGAGAATGGGCGAAACCGGGTGGAGCGATGTCAAAAAATTATTGAACTCAATCCGGGTGATCCGGTGCAGAAAAAAGTCCAGGTCTGAAAAAGGAACGGCCCTGACACAAAGCGTGTCAGGGCCGTTCCTTTTTTATCGGGGTGACCGTAGCCTTTACTTCACTTTCCAGCTTGTTCCGGCGGGACCGTCGAGCAGTTCAATCCCTTTAGCGGCCAGTTCGTCACGAATCTCATCGGAGCGGGCAAAGTCCTTGTCCTTGCGGGCCTGCTGGCGCGCGGCGATGAGCTCTTCGATCTCTTCGGCGCTGATCTCGAGATCAGACAGGGCGGCCAGCTTCTGCTTTTCGAGCCAGGCCGCCGGCTCGGAGCCGAACAGGCCGAGCACCTCGCCGAGGCGCAGAACACTCTGGTGCAGATCACGCACTTCGGCGACCTTGTCGGCCTTCTTGCGAAATTTTTTCTCGGCGATCAGCCGGTTCATGTGACGCACCCCCTCGAAGAGGTGGCCGATGGCCAGGGCGGAATTGAA
>CALZIC010000072.1 GCA_945787285.1 uncultured Desulfuromonadales bacterium | reverse complement strand
CGCGGAGAGAGCTTTGACCCGACCGAGGTCGAGGCCATGCGCCAGGCTGGCGAGGACTTTATCCTGCTCGATGTGCGCGCACCCGATGAACACTCCGAGGTCCGCATTCCGGGGGCGACCCTGGTCCCTCTCGGCAGGCTGCGCCAGAGGCTCGGCGAGCTGCCCAAGGACCGGCTGATCGTGCCGTTCTGCAAGCTGAGCCTGCGCGGCTACGAGGCCCAGCGTATTTTGCTCGGAGCCGGTTTCAGCGAGGTTCGCTATCTCGAGGGGGGGATCGTCGGCTGGCCGTACGCCCTCGAAAAGGGGGCGCTCAAGAAGGCGACGGCGGCCTAGGGCCTAGGGCAGAGGACAGAGGACAGAGAACAGAGAACAGAGAACAGAGAACAGAGAACAGAGAACTGCGAACTGCGAACTGCGAACTGCGAACTGTGAACTGCGAACTGAGAACTGAGAACTGAGAACTGAGAACTGAGAACTGAGAGCTGAGAGCTGAGAGCTGAGAGCTGAGAGCTGAGAGCTGAGAGCTGAGAAAACCCGATCTCTTCTGGAGACCGGGTTTTTTGTTTAGGTGGAGGGGCTCAGCGGGCTTCGCCGAGCTCGAGCAGGGCGTGCAGCAGTTCGACCCGCGGCATGCTCCGGCCGCGCAGCGCCGCCTGGTGGAGGGGGATGCCGTAGATCGCCTCGAGTTCGAGGGGGCGGCCTTCGAGGCGGTCGATCATCATGCTCGGCCGGTAGGGGCCCATCCCCTCGGTCAGCTCGATCATCCGGGCGATGAACGGTTCGCCGTCGATGGGCCGGCTCAGGTGCTGGGCGTTGGCCCCGGCGACCACCTCGGTCATCAGTTCGATGACCTGCCGGCGGGTGGCGGGGTGGCCGAGCAGGGCGTCGGTCGGCTTGCCGGTCAGGGCGCACAGGCCGTTGAAGGGGATGTTCCACACCAGTTTCTCCCAGCGGGCCTTGACCAGGTCGTCGACCGCTTCGCATTGGACCTGCGCCCGGATGAACATTTCGGCAATGGTCCGGGCCCGGTCGGAGGGGCCGCCGGCAAACTCGCCGAGACGGATGGGGCCCTGTCCGAGATGGTGTACGGTCCCCGGTGCGCCGCGGTTGCTGCAGAGAAAAGCGACTCCGCCGAGAACCCGCTCTGCGCCGAAGGCCTCGGCCAAAAGTTCTTCGTTGCCGAGACCGTTCTGCAGGGTGAGCACGGCGGTTTCCCCGGTCATCAGGGGGCGCAGCATCTCGACCAGGTGGGCGTTGGCGAAGGTCTTGAGACCGACGATGACCAGGTCGACATCGCCAATTTCGGCGCTGGTGCGAAACCCCTGAACGTCGGGCAGGTGAAAATCTCCGGCCGTGGAGGTGACTGTCAATCCCCCCTCGGCGATGGCCTGATAGTCGCGGCGCAGAAGAAAGCGGACATCGACGCCGGAGCGTTGCAGCATCGCGCCGTAATAGAGTCCGAGGGCACCGGCTCCGATGATGGCTACTTTCATGAGAATCCTCCTGCCGCAGGTGAACAGCCGGGGCGAAAACAGCGTTAAATTCGGACAGTGAAAGTCCTGAAAAGGGGGCTCAGCCTGGCCTGGATGGTTTTGGGTCGAACCTGGTTCTATAGCATGGCGGGCAGGGGAGGTTCCAGTCAAAAAATGAGACGGCGTCTAAGTGGTTGTTTCTCCGGGGTCTGTTCTTGACGGTTCGGGGTTCATGTGTTATTCTGTGTGAATGTGAACGGAAGGAGAGCCCATGTTCAAAATTGGCGACATGGCTGTTTACCCGACCCAGGGCGTAGGCCAGATCGAAGCGATCGAGTCGAAGGAATTTTCCGGCGAAACGCATGACTTTTATGTTTTGCGCATCGTTGACAGCGACATGACGATCATGATCCCGGTGACCAATGCAGGCCTGGTCGGCATGCGGGGGCTGATCGACAAGAACCGGGTTTCCTCGGTCTACGACATCCTGGAGGAGAAGCGAACCGATAATGCGGCATTCGCCTCGTGGAGTCGACGACAGCGAGAGTACAACGAAAAGATCAAATCGGGCGACCTCTTTGAAGTAGCCGAAGTCCTCAGGGAACTGTACCAGATCCGCGGGAGCAAGGAACTCTCCTACGGTGAAAAAAAGGTTCTTGAACTGGCACGCAAACTCCTGGTCAAGGAAGTGGCCCTGGCCGAAGGAGCGGAAGAGGATGCGGTTGTCGAGAGGGTAGAGAACATCTTCCTCAACTGATGCCGCCACGTTGTTGACAGGCCAGGCCGTTTGGGGCCTGGCCTGTTTTTTTTTCACTGCAATTCCCTGACCCCACCACCTCTCCGCACCGGGTCCCTCGGTCGTCTGCCTGGCCCTTCTGTCTGTCGGTCGATGGCAAATAATTGCTGAACCCCGACGGTTCCCTGTGCTAGAATCATGCCGCTTTGCAACTTCCCCGGTCCGCCATGGGGTGGACATTGTCGGGATGTTTTGACCGGAGGACCATGAATGTCATCGTTCTGATTCCTGCCGCCGGCATGGGCCGGCGCATGGGAGCTGACTGCAACAAGCAGTATCTGAACCTTGCCGATCGGCCGATTCTGGCCCACACCCTCGCCCTGTTCGACGACCACCCCAGGGTCGAGCGGATCTATATTATTTCCCCCGAGGATGAAATACCTTACTGCCGGCAAAAGATCGTCGATCGCTACGCCTTCTCCAGGGTGCGCGGTTTGGTTGCCGGCGGGGCCGAGCGCCAGGATTCGGTGCGCAACGGCCTGCATTCCTGCGAGGCGGCCGAGGATGACATCGTTGTTGTGCATGACGGGGTGCGGCCTTTTTTCCCGCCGCAGCTTCTCGAGGGCGTCATCGAGACGGCCGCGCGGGTCGGCGGTTGTGTGGTCGGCGTCCCGGTGAAGGATACCATCAAAGAGGTCGAGGCGGGGATGATCCAGGGGACTCCCCAGCGCAGCAGGCTCTGGCAGGCGCAGACGCCCCAGGCTTTTCGCTTCGGGCTGCTCCGCGATCTGCACCGGCGGGCTGCCGATGAGGGGTTCTGCGGCACCGACGACGCCTCCCTGCTCGAACATTTCGGTTATCCGGTGGCGATGGTCGAGGGGGACTATCGCAATATCAAGATCACCACCCCTGAGGACCTGGTTCTGGCCAGGGCCTTTTTCGCTTCAGGAGATTGCTGCTGATGATGCGCATAGGACATGGTTACGACGTTCACCGCCTGGTTCCGGAACGCAAACTGATCCTTGGCGGGGTGGATATCCCCAACCCCCTGGGACTGCTCGGCCATTCGGACGCCGACGTTCTGCTGCATGCCATCTGCGACGCCATTCTCGGCGCCATCGGGGCCGGGGATATCGGCAAGCATTTTCCCGATACCGATGCCAGGTACCGGGGCATCTCGAGTCTCAAGCTGCTGGGAGAAGTCATGGTCCTGGCCCGCTCCCACAACTATGTCATCGGTAATCTCGATGCCACCGTAATCGCCCAGAGCCCCAAACTGGCCCCCCATATCCGCCAGATGGTCGAAAATATCGCCGAGGCCTGCGAAGCGGACCCCACGCGGGTCAACGTCAAGGCCACCACCACCGAAACCCTCGGTTTCGAGGGACGCGGCGAGGGGATTTCGGCCCACGCCGTGGTCCTGCTTTTTCAGGAATTCGAAGAATAGCGGTCTCATGCCCCGGCCGGGGCCGTGAGTCGCAGCCTCTTTTTCAATCTTATATTCAACAGACAAAAGGTTCCGCAGCTATGAGCACAACCGTTACCGCACCCTCGAGCTTTATTCGCAATATCATCACCGAAGACCTTCAGGCCGGCAAGAACGAGGGGCGTGTCGTCACCCGCTTCCCGCCCGAGCCGAACGGCTACCTGCATATCGGTCATGCCAAGTCGATCTGTCTGAACTTCAGCCTCGCCGGCGATTTCGGCGGGCGCTGTCACCTGCGGATGGACGACACCAACCCGGAAAAAGAGAGCGACGAGTACGCCGAGGCGATCAAGGAGATGGTCCACTGGCTCGGCTTCGAGTGGGGGGAGCACCTTTACTACGCCTCGGATTACTACGAGCAACTCTACCAGTATGCCGCCGACCTGGTGAAGGCCGGCAAGGCCTTTGTCTGCAGCCTCAACGCCGAGCAGATGCGCGAGCACCGCGGAACCCTGACCGAGCCGGGCAACGCGAGCCCCTACCGCGAGCGGTCGGTGGAGGAGAACCTCGACCTCTTTGCCCGCATGCGCTCCGGCGAGTTCGAGGATGGCGCGCATACCCTGCGGGCCAAAATCGACATGGCCTCCCCCAACATGAACCTGCGCGACCCGGTGATCTACCGCATCCAGCGGGCCCATCACTACCGCACCGGCGACACCTGGTGCATCTACCCGATGTACGATTTCGCCCATCCGGTCTCCGACGCCATCGAGGGGATCACCCACTCGATCTGCACCCTCGAGTTCGAGGATCATCGTCCCCTCTACGACTGGTTTCTGGCTCAGCTTCCGCAGTTGCCCCATCCCCAGCAGATCGAGTTTGCCCGCCTCAACCTCGGCTATACCGTGATGAGCAAGCGCAAGCTGCTCGAGCTGGTGGAAAAAGGGGATGTTCAGGGGTGGGACGATCCGCGCATGCCGTCCCTGGTCGGTCTGCGCCGTCGCGGCTTCACCCCCGGCGCCATCCGCACCTTCTGCGAGCGGATCGGGGTCGGCAAGAGCGACAGCTGGATCGATATGGGCGTGCTCGAGGACTGCGTCCGCGAAGAACTCAACGAAACGGCGCCGCGGGCCATGGGGGTGCTCAATCCCCTCAAGGTCGTCATCGAGAATTACCCGGAAGGGCAGGAGGAGACCTTCGAGGCGCCGGTCCATCCGCAGAAGCCGGAAATGGGAACCCGCACGGTCCCCTTCTCTCGGGAAATCTACATCGAGCGGGACGATTTCATGGAAGACCCGCCGAAAAAGTTTTTCCGCCTCGGGCCCGGCCGTGAAGTCCGCCTGCGCTGCGCATATTTCATCAAGTGCGAAGAAGTGGTCCGCGACGAGCAGAGCGGGGAGATCATCGAACTGCGCTGCAGCTACGATCCCGAAACCCGCGGCGGTAGCGCCCCCGACGGCCGCAAGGTCAAGGGAACCATTCACTGGGTGTCGGCCGCACACGCCCTTGACGCCGAGGTGCGCCTCTACGACCGCCTGTTCACCGTCTCCAATCCGGGGGCCAAAAGCGGCGGTGACTACCGGGAAGCCCTCAATCCAGAGTCCCTGAAAGTTCTCAAGGGGTGCAAGCTGGAGCCGGGCCTGGCCGAAGCCGCCCCGGCCAGCACCTATCAGTTCGAGCGCCAGGGCTATTTCTGCGTCGATGCCGAATCGTCAACTCAGGCGCCTGTCTTCAACCGCACCGTGACCCTGCGCGACTCCTGGGCCAAGCAGGCCTAGGGTTGGCCATTCATCAACAGGGCCGGCTCCCGACCGGGAGCCGGCCCGGCTGAGAAAGACTGCCGGAATGAAGAAAAAATTCCGCATCCTGATTCTGTACGATGATCTCGCGCTCAGCCAGCCTGTGGCCGAGCAGGTGGCCGGCGCCGGTTATTCCGTGGACTCCCTCGCCATGGGCAGCCTCTCCCCTGACCAGGTGGCCAGGACCTCTTCCGACCTGATCCTGCTGGTTATCGGTGGTGTTTCCCATCGGGCCCTGGAGGTGCTCGACAGCCTTCACCGCCACTCGGCGACCCGCCATATTCCCATCATGGCTCTCTCTGGCAGCGCCGAACTCGAATACGAGCTGCTCGACATTTTCGATTTCCTCACCTTCCCCATCGACTACCGGCGCCTGCTCGACGGCATCGACCAGCTGTACCGTGGCCGCCATGGCGGTAGCGTCAAGACGTTTGGCGAGCTTGGCGATGCCGGGCTCAAGCTGTTTCAGTCCTTTCTCATTCTGCACAGCGGCCTGCATTTCGACCAGCGTAACAGCAAGCTTCTCGAGCGGGGGCTGCATCGGCGCATGCGGGCGGTGCGGGCCTGGGATTACTCCGAGTATTTTCATTATCTGCAGACATTTTACGAGAGCCGTCGGGAACTGCAGAAGCTCCTCAGCCTGCTGACGGTCGGGGAAACCTTTTTCTTTCGTTACCGAGCCCATTTTGAGGCGCTGCAGAATGACGTCATCCCTGAAATCATTCGACGCAAGGCCGCGGAGCGGACCCTGCGTATCTGGTCGGCCGGTTGTTCGACCGGCGAGGAGCCTTACTCCCTGGCTATTCTGCTCCGCGAACACTTCCCCCAGCTGAGCGACTGGAAGGTGTCGATTCTCGGGACCGACATCAACTACCGGTCACTGCGCCAGGCTCGGGAGGCGATCTACAACCCCCGTGCCCTGCGGGTTCTCGATCCCATCTACCGAAACAAATACTTCCGTGCCAGGGACAACCGTTATATTCTCGTACCATCGATACGTGACATGGTTCGCTTTGCGCACCTGAACCTGCAGACCTGCTCATATCCGTCAGTCGAAAACGGCACAGCGGGGATCGATATCCTGTTCTGCCGCAATGTGATGATCTATTTCGGTCTGCCGACGACCCGGCGTATCATAAAAAGGTTTTCCCGTTGCCTGAGCCCTGAAGGGGCGATGTTTCTCGGCCATTCCGAAACGTTGACCAGTGTTTCCCGAGATTTCAACGCGGTCCACGCCCATGGAGGTTTTTACTTTCGGCTTAGGCCTCCCGGGGAGAGCGCGGCCGCGATCTTCGAAGTCCGAGAAGACCAGGGTGAGACGGTGGCCGTCGAGAGGCCGGAGCCTGCCCCGGCTCCAGGGGGCGTGCCGGCTCCCGTGCCTGAGATCCCGACGCCGTCGCAGGGGGGCGAGCCTCCGCCGGAGGCGGATCTGGTCGCGCTGCTCGAAGAGGGGGATCAGGCCTTTCTGCGGGAGCGCTTTGACGTGGCGGCCGATGCTTACCAGACGATTCTGTCGCGCCAGCCGGACCATGTGCGGGCCCTGGTCGGCATGGGCTTTATCGAGGCGAACCGGGGCGATTACCGGGAAGCCTTCGAGTACGGCGAAAGGGCCCTGGCGGTTGACGACCTGTGCGTCGAGGCCTATTTTCTTCAGGGCATGATTCTTGAGTTGGGCGACGATTACGACGGCGCCATCGCCGAATATCGCAAGGCGCTATTGCTCGATCTCAATTTCATCATGCCCCATTACAACCTGAGCCGAATCTACCGGCGGCAGGGGCAGTATCCCGAGGCGCGAAGGGCCCTGCGCAACGTGCTGCGACTTTTGGAGAAAGCGGCAGACGAGGAGATCATTCCCCTGTCGGGCGGCCTTTCCCGGGCCGTTTTTCTCGAAGTGTGCCGGGAAGATTCCGACCGGCTTGCGGCCGACGGTTGAATAGAACCTGAATCCGTGAGTTCTGACCGGGCAGCAGCGCAAGTCATTGACCTGCCTAAGCGATCAAAAAATCACCGACGAACCTAAGGGTGCGACTCAGATTTTTTGAAACACTTGTTCAGGCCAAGCACTTACACTCTTTTCCCGCCCCGAACTCACGGATCCAGGTAGAACCCCGCCGGCGGAGGCTGGCTCGCAAAGTAGCAAAGGAAATCGCCTATCATGACTGAATACCGGGACGACGAGGTCAAGAATATTCTCGAACAGATGCGCAACGAGTACTGGCAGGGTCTGGAGGAGGAGCCCGAAACGGGCGAAGTGGCCACCCGGGAATTTCTGTTCTTTGAGTTGGGGGGGGAGCGTTTCGGCGTGGCTGGGGAAAGTGTGCGGGAAGTGCTCAAGGTGCCGCGCCTGATCCGGGTGCCCCGGGTGCCGGACCACATTCCCGGGGTCTTCAATCTGCGCGGAGAGGTCTGTGCGGTCACCGATCTCCGGTCCCTGCTCGGGCTGGCCGGCCGGGAGCTTCCGGCCCACGGTCGCCTGCTGGTGGTCGAGGCGGCCGGGGTGGTCACCGCCCTGTACACCGATCGCGTCGAAGGGCTGGTGAGCATCGAGGCCGAGGCGATCGAGCCGTTTACCGAAGGGCTCGCCGGGTTTCCGAGAGAGGTGGCCGAAGGGCAGCTTCATCAGCCGCAAGGGCTGGTGGTGCTGCTCAAGCTGGGGGCCATTCTGGCGCGCCCGGAGTTTGTCATTGACGAGCAGGGCACCTGAAAGCGCCTGAAATGTTGGCTTTGACCGTCGATTGTGTGCTATTGAATGGTAAATAAATGATTAAATATATTATTTTATTGCCAAGGGAGCTGTGAAAATGGGCTGGATTAAAGACCGGATTTCGATGAAGATCAGCATTTCCCTGATCGTTGTTCTGACCGTGATCATGGGCCTGTTCACCTACGTGTTCGTGGAAAAGCGCGGCGAGGTGCTCAAGGAAACGATGCTGACCAAGGCGAGAACCATCGCCCTGGTCGGGGCGAGCAGCATGGCGAGCATTCTTGAAGATGCCATCGACAGCGGCCGCTTCACCCGGGCTCAGATCTTCGATGCCGATTATCACAACATCACCGAGGGCCCGCTGGCCGGAACCACCCCGCCCAAGTACCATACCGCGTACGACGAGTTTCTCGATCAGCGGATCCAGAAAATTCAGGACACCGTCCTCGCCGAAGATTCGATGGTGGTCTTTGCCGTGCTGGTCGATCGTAACGGCTACCTGCCGACCCACAACAGCATCTATTCCCAGCCGCTGACCGGCGATCCTTCCAAGGACCAGAACTGGAACCGGACCAAGCGGATCTTCGACGATCAGACCGGCCTGGCCGCCGCCCGCTACAGCGGCAGCGACGGCAACAAGGTCCTTCGGCAGATCTACCCGCGGGACACCGGCGAAACGATGTGGGATATCTCCGCTCCGGTCTACGTCAAGGGGGAGCACTGGGGGGGCTTTCGGGTCGGTTTTTCGATCCAGCAGATCGAGGACGCCATCGCCGAGCTGAGAAGGACGGTGGTCGTTTCGATGCTGATGCTGCTGGCTGCGGCGTCGCTCACCATCTATGTGGTGGTGCTGCGGGTCACCCGTCCGCTCAAGCGCCTGACCGAGGTGGCCGACACCATCGCCGGCGGCCAGCTCGATGAAACGATCGAGATCGAGTCGAGCGATGAAATCGGCCAGCTGGCCCAGGCCTTCAACAAAATGACCCAGGTCATTCTCAAGAATCTGCGCAAGGAAATCGACAAAAGCACCCGCCTGATCGAGGGGCTCAAGGAAGCGATCAACCAGCTCTCGACCAGCGCCAACGAAATCATGGCCATTTCGGCCCAGCAGTCTTCCTGTTCCAACCAGCAGGCCTCGGCGGTGCAGGAGGCGACCACCACCTCGGAGGAGATCGCCGTGACCGCCAAGCAGGTCGCGGAAAATGCCCGCCGGGTCGAAGCCCAGGCGGAGGAGGCGAGCACCGCCAGCACCAACGGCATGAAGGCGGTGGAAAAGGCCGTTGAAGGGATGGGCGGCCTCAAGGCCCGGGTGCAGACCCTGGCCGAGGCGATGGTCGATCTGGGCGAAAACAGCCAGAAGATCGGCGGCATCGTCGATATTATCGACGAAATTTCCGATCAGACCAACCTGCTGGCCCTCAACGCGGCGATCGAGGCGGCCGGGGCCGGAGAGGCCGGCAAGCGCTTTTCGGTGGTGGCCAAGGAGGTCAAGCGCCTGGCCGAGCGGACCGTCGATGCCACCGCCCAGATCAAGGGGCTGATCGAAGAGATCCAGAAGGCGACCAACTCGAGCATCATGCTCACCGAAGAGGGGACCAAGGGGGTCGACTCCGCCAATGCCCTGGTGGCCAATATCGCCGAGGCCCTGAACCACATCATCTCCTCTATCCAGGACACCACCCTGGCGTCGAGCGCCCAGGAAACCGCCCAGGCCATCGCCGAGCTGACCAGCCTGGCCGAGCGCCTGAGAGAGCAGGTCGAGGAAGAAGCCTAGGGGTGGATACCAGCAAGTACATCGAGATCTTCTGCCTCGAGGCCGAAGAGCACCTGCAGGTGTTGCGGCAGGGGGTTGTGGCCCTGGAGAAGGGGGGGGCCGCTCCCGAGCAGCTTCGAGAACTGCTGCGCAGTGCCCATACCCTCAAGGGGTCGGCGCGCCTGCTCAACCTCGATGATCTCAACCGATTATCCCACCGTATGGAAGACCTGTTCAAAGATCTTGAAGGCGGGCAGCGCCAGGTGACCCCCGAGCTGGTCGACCTGCTGCTGCTGGCCATCGATGCGATCGATGAACTGGTCCTGGCGGCTCGAAGCGGCGAACCGGTAAAAACCGATGTCGATGCCCTGATTGCCGGCCTCGATACCGGCATCCTGCCTGCGACCAAAAGCCCGGAGGCAGGGGACAAAAAGGTATCGCGCAAGGCGTCCGCCGAAACGGTGCGGACCAGTGTGTCGCGGCTCGATACCCTGGTTAACCTGATCGGCGAGGTGCAGATTGCCCGCGGCATGCTGCAGGACAAATTCGACAGCATGGACCGGATGCGGCAGCGGCTCGACCAGTTCATGGGGCGTCTGCGTAAAGCCGAGAACTACCAGATTCTGAAGGGGATCCAGGACGACCTGGGCAGCCTGTTTGCGGCTGCAGAAATGGACCTTTTTACCATCGAGCAGCAATCCGGAATGCTGCAGAGCGAAGCCATGGGGCTGCGCATGCAGCCGCTGTCGACCATCACCGACGATTTCGAAACGCTGCTGCGCGGCATGGCCCGTGAACAGGGCAAAGAGGTCGCCTTTACCGTCACCGGCAAGGACGTCGAACTCGACCGCCAGATGCTTGAGGAAATCAAGCCGATGCTGGTGCACCTGCTGCGCAATGCCGTCGATCACGGCATCGAGCCGACCGCTTTGCGCAATAAAGCCGGCAAGAAGGACGTCGGCCGCATCGAGCTTGAGGCCCGTTACGAAGGGGATGCGGTTCAGCTGATCCTGAGTGACGATGGCCGAGGGATCGATCCGGAACAGGTACGAGAGACGGCGGTCGCCCGGCGCATGATCGATGCCGAGCGGGCCGCCTCGCTGTCCGACGAGGAGGCCGTTTACCTCATTCTGGAGCCCGGTTTTACCACCACGCAGATCGCCACCGACTTTTCCGGGCGGGGGGTCGGCATGGACGTGGTGAAGACGGGCCTCGACCGCATCAAGGGGAACCTGGTCATTCATTCGACCCCGGGAC
Organism: uncultured Desulfuromonadales bacterium; assembly: GCA_945787285.1. Lineage (GTDB taxonomy): Bacteria > Desulfobacterota > Desulfuromonadia > Desulfuromonadales > Trichloromonadaceae > CALZIC01. The sequence goes on along the minus strand of CALZIC010000072.1, from coordinate 1,299 downwards.
GCGGGAGCCGGATGATGCTCAAGATCCCCCTGACCCTGGCGGTCACCAAGGGGCTGGTCGTTCAGTGCGAGCAGGAAACCTTTGTCGTTCCGCTTCATTATGTCGCGGAAATGCTCAGCCTCGGGGAGCAGGATATTTTGACCGAGGGGGGCCTCGACGTGGTCCGGGCGCGCGGGGCCACCCTGCCTCTGGTTTCGCTGCGGGAAGTCCTCGGGGTACCGCAGCAGCGCAGCATTCGCGTTGGTGAGCGGATGATGGCGCTGGTGCTGAGTTTCCGGGAACAGGCGATCGCCTGCCTGGTTTCGCGGACAGTCGGGGTGCAGGATCTGGTCGTCAAGGGGATGGGGGCCCAGCTGAAGAGGGTCCGGTTCTTTTCCGGCGCCACCATCCTGGGCGACGGCGACCCGGCGCTGATCCTTTCCGTCCCCGATCTCTTCAGTGCCGCGGCGGGCGGCCCCTCATGCCATGTCCGCCGCGAGCTCGATGCCGCCAGGCAAGAGCTGATGAAGGGGCGGATTCTGGTGGTCGACGATTCGGTCACCACCCGGACCATGGAAAAGAATATTCTTGAGACCCGGGGCTACCAGGTGGAAACGGCCATTTCGGGAGAAGATGCCCTTGACAAGCTCTCCGGAGATCCCTTCGACCTGGTGGTCAGCGACATCGAAATGCCGGGGATCAACGGTTTTGAACTGACCAGTCGCATCCGCGAGATGGAGCACACCAAAGAGGTGCCGGTGATCATCGTCACCTCGTTCTCCTCGGACCAGGACAAGCGCAGGGGGCTCGAAGTGGGGGCCCAGGCCTATATCGTCAAGGGAAATTTCGACCAGGGAACGCTGCTCGATGCGGTGGAGACCTTTGTCGGGTAATGGAAGAAAGTCGATGATTCGCGTACTGATAGCTGATGATTCCATGGTGACCCGGGTGGTCCTTCGCGATCTGCTCTCCCTCGACCCCGGGGTGGAGGTGGTCGCCGAGGTGCACGACGGATTCCAGGCGGTGACCGAGACCTGCCGGCTGCGTCCCGACCTGGTCATTTTGGACATCATCATGCCGGTGATGGACGGGCTGATGGCGGTAAGGGAGATCATGTCCACCTGCCCGACCCCGATCCTGATCCTCTCCGCCAACGTCGACGCCGAGGAGAACCGCCACGCCTTTCAGGCCATCCAGTACGGCGCCCTCGATGTCATGGAAAAGCCCGAGGGGCTGGTCCACGAAACCTTTCCGGAAATTGCCGCGGCGCTGGTCGAAAAGGTCAAGTTCCTGGCCCGTATCCGCGTCATGCACCACTTT
>CALZIC010000071.1 GCA_945787285.1 uncultured Desulfuromonadales bacterium | reverse complement strand
GAAAACCGCTCGGTCGAATCGGAGGAAATGGCCGCCGATGAGGCGATAGACGCCGGCGCCACCGCTCTTTTCGGCGAGAAATACGGTGACCGGGTTCGGGTGGTCAAGGTCGGCGATTTCAGCATGGAGCTGTGCGGCGGAACCCATGCCCGTGCGGCCGGAGACATCGGGCTGTTCAAAATCGTGCAGGAAGCCGGCATCGCCGCAGGGGTCCGCCGCATCGAGGCGGTCACCGGCGCAAGAGCCGTGGAGCTGTACCAGAACCAGGAGCAGTCGATCTCCCAGATGGCCTCCCTGCTCAAAAGCGACCGCAACCAGCTTCAGCCGCGCCTGCAGAAACTTCTCGAGCGCCAGAAAGAGCTGGAACGGGAGATCGAGACCCTGCAGGGCCGCCTCAACGCCGGCCAGGCCGGCAACCTCCTCGACCAGGTGCAGCAAATCGCCGGCGTCAAGGTTCTGGCCGCCCGCATCGACGGCAGCGACGCCAAGGGACTGCGTGAACTGGCCGACCAGCTTCGCGACAAGCTGCAGTCCGGCGTCGTCATCCTCGGCTGCGAACAGGGCGGCAAGGCCAACCTGCTGGTGGCTGTCACCAAGGACCTTGCCGGACGCTTTCACGCCGGCCAGATCATCCGTCCCCTGGCCGAACAGGTCGGCGGCAAGGGAGGCGGACGTCCCGACCTGGCCCAGGCCGGCGGTTCGCAGCCTGAAAATCTCGCTGCGACCCTGGCAGAGGCAGGTACCATTGTAGCCGGCATGGCCGGGGCATAAAGCCCTCCCTTTCCGAGAGGTTAACTCCACTCCACGGCGTGGGGAAATGTGACGTGCGAATTACCCAAAAGGAATCACCGCAATTGCAGCAGTCAAACAAAGGACGCACCATCCTGATTGTCGACGACGAGGGGGCCATCCGCGACCTGTGCGCCCGCGCCCTCAAGGACTATCGCACCCTGACAGCCGAGGACGGCGAACAGGCCCTGAAGATCCTCGAGCTCGAGACGGTCGATGTCGTGCTGGCCGATGTCATGATGCCGCGGCTCAACGGCCTCGACATGCTCAAAATCGTCAAGGAGAAGACGCCGAATCAGGTGGTCGTCATCATGACCGGTTTTGCTGAAAAAGAAGTGATCCTCAAGGCCCTCAGGGCCGATGCCGACGACTTCATCAACAAACCGATCAACCTGCTGCAGCTGAAAACGACCATCGACAAGGTCCTGGAGAAAAAGGTTCTCAAGGAAGAACTCCTCAACCTGAAGCGTCTCGACAAACTCAAGTCGGACTTTCTCGGGCTTATTTCCCACAAGCTCAAGACCCCGATTACCGCCATCTCCCTTTTCATCCAGAACATGGCGAGGGGCCTCGGCGACCCCAGCGACCCTTCGTACCAGCAGACCCTGTCGCTGATCCTTGAGGAGTCGAACTACCTCAGCTACCTCATCAAGGACCTGCTCTACTACAGCGAAGTCATCCTTCAGGAAAGCCCCCTGGAACTGGCCCCCTGCCATATCGAGGAAATTGCCAAGGGAGTTGTTGGAGAACTCAGGTACTCGGCGATCAACATAGGACAGACTCTCTCCTCCTCGATGGCCGGCCCGTTTCCGACCATGAACCTCGATCGCCAGCGGATGACCTTCGTGCTGCGTGCCCTGATCGAAAATGCCATCAAGTTCACCCCGAGCGAAGGAACCATCACCCTGGAAGGCACTGTCGTCAACAATACGCTGCGCCTGGTGGTCACCGACAACGGGGAAGGAATTCCGCGCGAGGAGCTGCCCAAGGTGTTTGAAAAATTCTACCAGGTCGATCCGGACAACACCGGTCAGATCAGAGGCTTTGGCCTCGGTCTTTTCTATGCCCGCCAGTTTGTCAACAGCCACGGCGGAAGGCTGTACCTCGAAAGCGAGCCGGGCACGGGAACCGTCGCAACGGTGGAGCTGCCGATCGACTGAGGTTCCTCCCGGACAACCAGTTATCCCAGATCCGCGGGACCTTGCCGGCAAATAGCGCAAGCCATTGACCTACCTAAGGGATCAAAAAATCACCGACGAACCGATGGGTGCGCCTCAAATTTTTTGAAACCCTTATTCAGGCCAAGCACTTGCACTCTTCGTTCGCCACGGCCCCGCGGATCTGGGATTATGATGCCGCACTTTTTATGGCGCAAAGCCAGTTGAAAGTTGCGGCATTTTTCTTTTTTTGCCACCGCGGCTGTGATATGTTTATCGTATTTTTCTTTTCGGAAAACCCCCTGCAACCGCGCCGCTGGCAAGGGATTGGGAGACCTGTATGTTTCGTGGAACGACGATACTCTGCGTGAGAAAAGACAACCGGGTGGCCCTGGCCGGAGACGGCCAGGTGACCCTCGGCAATACGGTGATGAAACACGGCGCCCGCAAGATTCGCCGCATGTACGATGACCGGGTGCTGGCGGGGTTTGCCGGGAGCACAGCCGACGCATTTACACTTTTTGAAAAATTTGACGCCAAGCTGCAGGAGTTTCGCGGCAACCTGCCCCGGGCCGCGGTCGCCCTGGCCAAGGACTGGCGCACCGACCGGGTGCTGCGCAAGCTCGAGGCCCTGTTGATCGTGGCCAATGCCGAAACCACCCTGATTCTTTCCGGATCGGGGGACGTCATCGAGCCGGACGACGGAGTGTGCGCCATCGGCTCGGGGGGCATGTACGCCCTGGCGGCCGGCCGCGCACTGCTCAACCACTCGGATCTTCCGGCCCTCTCCATCGTTGAAGAATCCATGAAAATTGCAGCGGGTATCTGCGTTTACACCAACGACCAGATTCTCGTGGAGGCACTGTAGTGACCAACTTTACGCCCCGTGAAATCGTTTCGGAACTCGACCGCTACATCGTCGGCCAAAAGGGCGCCAAACGCGCCGTCGCCGTCGCCCTGCGCAATCGCTGGCGCCGTCAGCAGGTCGCGCCCGAACTGCGCGACGAGATCGCCCCGAAAAACATCATTATGATCGGTCCCACCGGGGTCGGCAAAACCGAGATCGCCCGCCGGCTCGCCAAGCTGGCCCAAGCCCCCTTCATCAAGGTGGAAGCGAGCAAGTTCACCGAGGTCGGCTATGTCGGCCGCGACGTCGAAAGCATGGTACGCGACCTGGTCGAACTGGCCATTATCATGGTCAAGGAAGAAGAAGCCCAGGCGGTGCGCATTAAGGCGGAATCCCAGGCCGAGGAACGACTTCTCGACCTGCTCCTTCCCGGCGAACGCCAGGAGGCCTCCGAGGAGCAAGGCGAAGGAAACACCCGCGAAAAGCTGCGCAAGCTGCTGCGCAAGGGGGCCTTCAACGAGCGGTTCGTCGAAATGGAAATCCAGGAAGCCAAAATGCCGATGATGGAGATTCTCACCCCCCAGGGCTCGGAGGAGATGGGAATCAACATGAAGGAGATGTTCGGCAACCTCTTTCCGAAAAAGACCAAGCGCCGGCGCATCAAGGTCGAAGAGGCCCGCGAGCTGCTGATCTCCGAAGAGGCCGAGAAGTTGGTCGATATGGACAAGGTCCACACCCTGGCCAAGGAGCGGACCGAACAGAACGGCATCATCTTTATCGACGAAATCGACAAGATCGCCAGCCGCGAAGGCGGACAGGGGCCGGAAGTCTCCCGCGAAGGGGTCCAGCGCGACATCCTCCCGATCGTCGAAGGGAGCACCGTCAACACCAAGTACGGGCCGGTCAAAACAGACCACATCCTGTTCATCGCCGCCGGGGCTTTTCACGTCTCCAAGCCCTCGGACCTGATCCCCGAACTGCAGGGACGCTTTCCGATCCGGGTTGAGCTGGAAAGTCTTGGCGAAGGGGAATTCGTCCAGATCCTCACCGAGCCGAAAAACGCCCTGATCCGCCAGTACGCAGCCCTGATGGCCACCGAAGGGCTCGACCTGAACTTCACCGAAGACGGGGTACACGAAATCGCCCGTACCGCAGCCCAGGTCAATGACAGTACCGAGAACATCGGCGCGCGCCGTTTGCATACCATCATGGAAAAACTGCTGGAGGCCCTCTCCTTCGATGCGCCCGAGCTTCAGGAAAAAGAGATTTCCATAAACGCCGACTATGTGCGCGACCGTCTGGCCGAAATCGTCAGTGATGAGGATCTGTCGCGGTATATACTGTAAAACCCTAACGACGTAATAAGTGATGGGTGATTGGTAAAAAGCTTTCACCCATTACTCATCACCCATTACTCATCACGCCTTTTAAAAGGTCAAGCCATGCAAGAAATCATCGATAAAGCCAACGTCCTGATGGAAGCGCTGCCGTACATCAAGCGCTTTTACAACAAAACCATCGTCATCAAGTACGGCGGCAACGCCATGGTCGAGGAACACCTCAAGGAAGGGTTCGCCAAGGACATCATCCTGATGAAGTACATCGGCCTCAATCCCGTGGTCGTCCATGGCGGCGGGCCGCAGATCGGCCAGGTGCTCAAGGCGATGAATATCGAAAGTCACTTCGTCCAGGGGATGCGGGTCACCGACAGCGCCATCATGGACGTGGTCGAAATGGTCCTGGGCGGCAAGGTCAACAAGGAGATCGTTTCCAACATCAACCGCCACGGCGGCAGGGCCGTCGGGCTTTCAGGCAAAGACGGCAACCTGATCACTGCCCGAAAACTGGAGATGACCGCCGTCAACCCCGACACCCTCACCCCCGAAATCATCGATGTCGGCATGGTCGGCGAGGTCGAGTCGGTGCACCCGGAGATCATCGACGCCCTTGAAGAGAGCAACTTCATTCCGGTCATCGCTCCTGTCGGCACCGGCCTGAACGGCGAAACGTACAACATCAACGCCGATCTGGTCGCCGGCAAGATCGCCGGAGCCCTCAAGGCCGAAAAGCTCATCCTGCTTACCGACGTCGAGGGGGTCAAGGACAAGGACGGAGAACTGATCTCCACCATCGACGTGCAGAAGGTTCCCGACCTGATCAACGACGGCACCATCTCCGGCGGCATGATCCCCAAGGTGAACTGCTGCGTCGACGCCGTCGAAGAAGGGGTGCACAAAACCCATATCATCGACGGCCGCATGGAGCACGCCTGCCTCCTTGAGATCTTCACCGACAAGGGGATCGGCACGGCCATAGCAAGGTTTTAGCATTCAGCTGTCAGTTGTCAGATAAAGCTTTTGCTGAAAACTGAACGCTGACTGCTTTTCCGAAGGAAAAATAATGAGTTCTTCAGCTGAATGGATCGCCCGGGGCGATAAACATGTTGCAAAAAATTACGGCCGCTACCCGCTGGTTCCGGTACGGGGCGAAGGGTGCCGCCTGTGGGATGCCGACGGCAAGGCCTACCTCGACTTTCTGGCCGGAGTGGCGGTTAACAACCTGGGCCATTGCCACCCGAAAATCGTCGCCGCGATCAAGGAACAGGCCGAGAAACTGATCCACTGCTCGAATTTCTACCACATTCCTGCCCAGATCGAACTGGCCGAAATACTCTGCGAGCACTCTTTCGGCGATCGCGTCTTCTTCTGCAACTCGGGGGCCGAAGCCAACGAGGCGGCCATCAAACTGGCGCGCAAGTACAGCCGGGAGAAGCACGGGGAGAACCGCTTCGAGGTGATTACCGCGCTGGCCTCCTTTCACGGGCGCACCATCGGCACCATCAGCGCCACCGGTCAGGAAAAAGTCCGGGTCGGCTTCGAACCGGTCGTGCCCGGCTTCAGCTACGTCCCGTTCGGCGATATCGAGGCGCTGCAAAAGGCCGTCTCCCCCCGCTGCTGCGCCATTATGCTCGAGCCGCTCCAGGGCGAGGGAGGCGTCAATGTGCCTCCTGCCGGCTACCTGCAGCAGGTGCGGGAACTCTGCGACCGGCACGATCTGCTGCTGATCTTCGACGAAGTGCAGGTCGGCTGCGGCCGCACCGGCACCCTGTTCGCCTACCAGAACGAAGGGGTCGAACCGGACATCATGACCCTGGCCAAGGCCCTCGCCGGAGGCCCCCCGATCGGCGCCATGGTAACCCGCGAAGAGATAGCCGAGTCCTTCGGCCCCGGCACCCACGGCTCGACCTTCGGCGGCAACCCCTTGATGGCGGCCGCCGCCAACGCGGCCATGAAGACCCTGATGAATGACGGCGTCCTCGACAACTGCCTGGCCATGGGCGGCTACCTGCGCAGCCGTCTCGAAGAACTCAAAGACCGCTACGACTTCGTTACCGAGGTGCGCGGCCGCGGCCTGATGCTCGGCATGGAAATGACCGTCGAAGGCGGCGACATGGTGGTCAAGGCACTGCAGCGCGGACTGCTGATCAACTGCACCGTCGGCAAGGTGCTGCGTTTCGTCCCGCCGCTGACCGTAACCCGGTCAGAAATCGACGAGGCGATCGAGATTCTCGACGGCATTCTTGCCGAGGTTGGGTAGGGGCACAGCATGCTGCGCCCTTACAAGTGGATTTAAATTATTTCAGGAGTAAGTAGAGTGAAAAAGGACTTTCTAGCCCTTTCCGACTGGAGCCGCGAAGAACTGGAGCAGATCTTCGAGCTGACCCGTGAGCTGAAGGAAAAGCAGAAGCGGGGCGAAGAGCACCACCTTCTCAAGGGGAAGACCCTGGGGATGATTTTCGAAAAGAGTTCCACCCGCACCCGGGTTTCTTTCGAGGTCGGCATGTTTCAGCTCGGAGGCCACGCCCTGTTCCTCCATTCGGGGACAACCCAGCTCGGACGCGGCGAGCCGATCAAGGACACCGGGCGGGTCATGTCCCGCTACGTCGACGGCATCATGATCCGCACCTTCTCCCAGGAAGGGGTCGAGGAACTGGCCCGCTGCAGCGACATCCCGGTCATCAACGGGCTGACCGACAAGTATCACCCCTGCCAGATCATGGCCGATATTTTCACCGTCATCGAGCACAAGGGGGCTTTCAAGGACCTTGCCTACTGCTGGATCGGCGACGGCAATAACATGGCCAACAGCTGGATCAACGCCGCCGCCATCTTCGGCTTCGAACTGCGCGTCGCCACCCCCGAAGGGTACGAACCGGACGCCGACGTGGTGGCCCGTGCCGAAAAGCTCGGCGCAAAGATCCTCTACACCCATGACCCTGCCGAGGCCGCACGCGGCGCCCATGTGCTCAACACCGATGTCTGGGCCAGCATGGGCCAGGAAGAGGAGCAGCAGGAGCGCGAAAAGGCCTTCACCGGCTTCCAGCTCAACAGCGACATCGTCCAGGTCGCCGACCCGGCCTGCATCGTGCTGCACTGCCTCCCGGCCCACCGCGGCGAGGAGATCACCGACGAGGTGATCGAGGGCCCCCACTCGGTGGTCTTCGACGAAGCCGAGAACCGGCTGCACGTGCAGAAGGCGATCATGGCAACTCTGATGAGTTAATAGCTATCAGCTTTCAGCTATCAGCCAATGCAAAAGCTGGATAGCTCTCAGACATCAGCCTTCTGCAAGACCTATTAAAGTACAATGAAGGAGTGCGGTTTTCCTAGCTGACAGCTGAGTGCTGACAGCTGACCGCTTAAACAAATGCTTCTCACCTGTCCGCATTGCAGCTTCAGCAGGGAAATCGACGGGGCACGCATCCCCGCCACAGCACGGCGCGCGACCTGCCCCCGCTGCGGGCAGCGGTTCGTCCTGGCCGAGACGGAACTTCAGGCGCCCGCGACAACCCTGCCCAAGGCAGGGTTCTGGATCCGGGTGGTCGCCTCGATGATCGATTCGGCCATTCTCGGTACCGTGCAACTGATCATGTCCCTGGCCCTCGCCCGGGTGGCGCTGGGAGTAGCCGGGTCCAACACCCCGGAGATCGACCAGGCGATCGGCATCATCACCGCTCTTCTCGGGCTGGTGCTGAGCATCACCTACGCCGTCTTTTTCATCGGCTACTGCGGGCAGACCCCCGGGAAAATGGTTCTGCGCATCAAGGTCATCCGCACCGACCAGCACGAGGTCGGCTACCTGCGGGCGCTGCTTCGCGAAACCGCGGGCAAGTTCCTCTCGGGCATTATTTTCGGCATCGGCTACCTGATGGTCGCCTTTGACTCGCAAAAACAGGGTCTGCACGATAAAATCGCTGACACCTATGTCATAAAACTTTAATCACCTCTCGTTCGACGTTCCACGTTCCAGGGTCGACAAACCAACTTCGAACTCGGACTGATTTCCAACCAAGGAGCATTCCATGATCAACAAAGGTTCTGTCAAAAAGGCCGTCCTTGCCTACTCGGGCGGACTCGACACCTCGATTATCCTCAAATGGCTGACCGAAGAGTACGGCTGCGAGGTCATCGCCTTCTCCGCCGACCTCGGCCAGGGCGAAGAACTCGACTTTATCCCCGAAAAGGCCAAAGCGACCGGGGCGAGCAAATGCTTCATCGAAGACCTGCGCGAAGAGTTCACCCGCGACTTCGTCTTCCCCATGTTCCGCGCCAACGCCATCTACGAAGGACGTTACTTTCTCGGCACCTCCATCGCCCGCCCGCTGATCTCCAAGAAGCAGATGGAAATCGCCGCCGCTGAAGGGGCGGACGCCGTCTCCCACGGGGCCACCGGCAAGGGCAACGACCACACCGCCCTCGAAGAGTACGCCAAGAAGCACGGCATTCCGGTGCCGACCAGCAAGAAAAACCCCTGGAGCTCCGACCGCAACCTGCTGCACATCTCCTTTGAAGGCGATATCCTCGAGGACCCCTGGGCCGAAGCCCCTGAGGACATGTACGTGCTGAGCGTCGCTCCCGAGGACGCCCCCGACACCCCCGAATACGTCGAGATCGAGTTCAAGAACGGAGATGCCGTGGCTGTCAACGGCGAGCAGCTCTCCCCGGCCAACCTGCTGGCCAAGCTCAACGAGCTCGGCGGAAAGCACGGCATCGGGCGCATCGACCTGATGGAAAACCGCTTCGTCGGCATGAAGAGCCGCGGCGTCTATGAAACCCCCGGCGGCACCATCCTCGAGGAAGCCCATCGCGGCGTCGAGTCGATCACCATGGACCGCGAGGTCATGCACCTGCGCGATTCGCTGATCCCCCGCTACGCCGAAATGGTCTACAACGGCTTCTGGTTCGCCCCCGAGCGCGAGGCCCTGCAGACTCTCATCGACCAGACTCAGAAGACCGTCAACGGCATCGCCCGCGTCAAGCTGTACAAGGGGCACTGCCGCGTGGTCGGCCGCCAGTCCGCCACCGACTCGCTGTTCAATGTCGACTTCGCCACCTTCGAGGCCGACGAAGTCTACAACCAGGCCGACGCCGAGGGCTTCATCAAGCTCAACGCCCTGCGCCTGCGCATCGCCGCCATTCAGCGGCAGGCCAAGTAAGAGGAAGCGGAATCAGGGACTAGGGACTGGAGGCTGGAAAGACCTGCCCTTCAGCCCCTGGTCCCCAGTCCCCAGCCCCTGCATTTATGGAATTCACCAAACAGCCCCACATCAAGGCCTCGGTCGTCGCCTGCATCATCGATGAACAGGAGCGGGTGCTGCTCACCCGGCGCTGCATCCATCCGTTCTGCAGCCAGTGGGTGATGCCCGGCGGCAAGATCGATCATGGCGAATCGATCCTCGCCGCCCTGCACCGCGAGGTGGAAGAGGAGGTGGGGATTACCGTGCGGGCCGAGGGGCTCATCGACGTCTTCGAACACATTGGTGTCGGCGACCGCAACGACCATTTCATTATTCTTTACTACCGGGCCAGCCCCCTGAGCTTCGACCTCGTCCCCAACGGCGACGAGTGTACCGAAGCCAAGTGGGTTTCCAAGGATGAACTCGCCGGGTATTCCATGCCCCCGGGCGGCCGGCACATTCTCGGCAAGCTCTTTCCCGAACTCGGCTGGGGCGACGAACCGCCGCCGGACCGGGTACTCGAAGACGAGCTCCCCGGGGAGCTCAAGCTGCCCCAGATCTGCTCCTCGGAAGACGCTTAAAGGCCCGACATGTTTGACATCGTCGAAAAACAGGTGCATATCGACCTCCCCCTCGGTCACCATCTGCACTGCATGATCTGCCAGATACCCAACCGACTGGGCGTGTCGGATTACGTCTGCCGCCTGGCCGACCCCGAGCAGAAATGGCAGCAGATTCGCTCCGTTCTCGAACTGATTGCCGAAGGCAAGGGCAATCTGAAAAAATGCCACTTCCTGGTCTTCCCCGAGACCTCGGTACCGGCCGCTCGGCTCGACGAAGCCCTGCAGATCATCGATGAACGCCTGCGGCCCAATTCCATCATCATGTTCGGCCTCGAACATATCCAGCTGGCCGAGTACCGCCAGATTCTGTATCGCTACCGCAACGACAATGCCGAGGCCCTGGCGGCTGTCGATAAAGACCTCGACTCCGGCGACATCGCGGAGCTGCCGGTCAACTGGAGCGTTACCGCCATCAAGGAGTCCGGCGGACGGCTGCGGGTCTTTCTGCAGGCCAAGAGCCACCCCTTCGTCGGCGAAGAGAGTCTCGACAGCGCCCACGACCTCTACCGGGGAAAAATCTTCCCCCTCTTCCGCTGCCAGCCCTACTGCTTCAACTTCCTGTCGGTGATCTGCATCGACTACGTCTACCGCGACCTCTACCAGTCGAACATCAGCGCCATCATCGAAAAGGCCGACCAGCTCTTCTTCGAAACCCGCCAGCATCTCGACCTGCTGCTGGTCCTGAAGTGCAACCCGAAACCGGAGCACAAGGCGTTTCGCGATGTGATCAACGGCTTTTACGGCGAATACCTGGCCTGCACCCCCGGGGTACGCGACACCATTACCGTGTTCTGCAACGCTTCGGATGAGAGCACCGGCGTCAAAGGGGGCGAAGGGGGAACCTTCGGCTACTCTTCGGTGATTATTCACAAGAGCCATAAAATCGGGCCGGTCAAGTATTCCGAATTCGCCAGCGACGATTTCGACGGACTGCCGGTCTGCCGCCTGCGCTTCGGCAGCAAGACCCGGCTCTACTATTTCAACCTCCCTCTATTCCACGAGCTCGACCCCCGCACCACGCGGGTGCCGCTGAAGATTCACGGTATCTATCGCCCGGACGGGAAGAGCTGGAGCCTGGTCGAGGGGGAGGTGGGCCGGGCGCTTTACCCAGCCGACCGACAAATTCGTTGAAGAATTCACCGCATCGATCGATTTCGACAAGCGCATGTACAGCTACGACATCCAGGGGTCCAAGGCCCATGCCCGGATGCTGGCAAAACAGGGGATTATCGCCGGTGACGAGGCCGACACCATCGTCGAGGGCCTGGAGGCGATTCTCGCCGACATCGAGGGCGGCAACTTCGAATATTCGGTCTCCCTCGAAGACATCCACATGAATATCGAGGCCCGGCTGATCGAACGGATCGGCGCCGTCGGCGGCAAGCTGCACACCGCCCGCTCCCGAAACGACCAGGTGGCCCTCGACGTGCGCCTCTACCTGCGCGACGAGCTGAAAGAGATTCTTGGCTACCTTGACAAGCTGCAGGAGGCCCTGCTGAGCCAGGCCGAGGGGAACCTCAGCGTCATCATGCCCGGCTACACCCACCTGCAGACCGCCCAGCCGGTCCTCTTCTCGCACCACATGCTGGCCTACTACGAGATGGTCAAGCGCGATGCCGGCCGCATGGCCGATGTCCTCAAGCGCCTCAACGTGATGCCGCTGGGCGCCGGAGCGCTGGCCGGCACCACCTTTCCCATCGACCGGGAATTCGTCGCCGAGCAGCTCGGCTTCGACGGGGTGACCCGCAACAGCCTCGACTCGGTCTCCGACCGCGACTTCGCCCTCGAGTTCTGCGCCGCCTCGAGCATTCTCATGATGCACCTCTCGCGCCTCTCCGAGGAGCTGATCCTCTGGTCCTCCGCCGACTTCGACTTCGTCGAGCTGACCGACGCCTTCTGCACCGGAAGCTCGATCATGCCGCAGAAAAAGAACCCCGACGTCCCCGAACTGGTCCGCGGCAAGACCGGGCGGGTCTACGGCAACCTGATCTCGCTGCTGACCCTGATGAAGGCCCTGCCGCTGGCCTACAACAAGGATATGCAGGAAGACAAAGAACCCCTCTTCGACACCATCGATACGGTCAAGGGCTCGCTGAAGATCTTCGCCGAGATGATCGCCGAGATGAAGGTACGCGCCGAGAACATGCGGGTGGCCGCCGCCCGCGGCTTCTCCACCGCCACCGACGTGGCCGACTACGTGGTGCGCAAGGGACTCCCCTTCCGCCAGGCCCACGAGGTCGTCGGCAAGACGGTGCGATACTGCATCGAGAACAATAAAGACATCCCCGAGCTGAGCATCGACGAATTCAAGGAATTTTCCGATCTCATCGACGAGGACATCTACGACTACGTCACCCTCGACGCCTCGGTCAACGCCCGCCGCGCTACAGGCGGCACCGCCCGCGAGGCGGTGGAACGGGAGATCGCCCGGGCCCGCAAAGAGAAATAACGTCTTTTTTCCGCAACCAAGGCAGCGACGGGGCAGCAGCTGTTGCCCCGTCGTCCCCCCTTCTCGGAGGGGTGGATCCCCAAGGCATATACCATGAAACGAGCACTTTCGATCAGGCGGCAACCTCTGTGGCCGCTGCTGCTTATCCTCGGCCTGGCCCTGGCCGGCGGATGTGGCCACAAGGGGCCGGTCAAGCCGCTGGAGAAACCCCTCCCCGCCCAGACTGCCCGGCTGACGGCCCTGCAGCAGGGAGACCGCTTTCAGCTCGCCTGGGACACCCCCGAATTCAACCAGGACGGCTCTCCCATGACCGACCTGCAGGGGTTCAAAATCTATAAGATGAAGTACAACCTGGCCCAGGACTGCCCGGAATGCCGCGACACCTCGGAACTGCTGCGAGAGGTCGACGTCGATTACCTGCGCAACGCCGGCCGCATCGACGACCGCTTTTTCATCTGGGACGGCGGTCTCGAATACGACTCCGGCTACCAGTACAAAGTCATCCCCTTTACCCGCAAAGGGCGCGACGGGGCCCCGGCCACTATCCGCAAAGCATTCTTCGTTCCGCCACAGACACCGTCGGCCCTCTCTGCCGAAGGCCTTGACCGGTTGGTGCGCCTTTCATGGTCTCCCGCGGACATTCCGCCGATGATGCAGTTTGTCGGCTACAACATCTACCGCCGCCATGCCGGAAGCCCCTTCCTGCCCCTGCCGGTCAACTCGAAAATTGTCACCGAAACAAATTATGACGATTTCAATCTTAAAAACGGCGAAAGCTACAGCTACACGGTACGAACTGTGGTCAAAATTGACGATATAATCCTCGAGAGCGCTGCTGCCGATATGGCCGAAGCAATGCCCCAGGAAGGGCGATAAAGGTACTTTGACTTTGCCCCAAAGGTATGCTAGGTATACCGTTTATCTCGATTTTCGGCCCTGCCCGAACCCGTGATTTTCAATCCTGACTCCGTGAGTTTGGGGCGGGAAAAGAGTGTAATTGCTTGGCCTGAATAAGTGTTTAGAAAAATCTGAGGCGCACCCATAGGTTCGTCGGCGATTTTTTGAACGCTTAGACAGGTCAATGACTTGCGCTATTGCCCGGTCAGAACTCACGGATTCAGGTTAATGCTAACGGTTACAAATTCACAATAAATTTGATACGGGGAATATCCAAGGCTTCACGTTCTCATTTTCTGGAGGATACAAAATGTTCAAAGGATCCATGGTCGCTATCATCACCCCTTTCGACAACGAGGGGAGATTCGATGAGGAAAAGTACCGCCAGCTGATTGAATTCCAGATCGAAAACGGCACCGATGTCATCGTCCCCTGCGGGACCACCGGCGAATCGGCCACCCTTGACTACAAAGAACACGACCATGTCATCAAGGTCTGCATCGACCAGGTAGCCAAGCGCGTCCCGGTCATTGCCGGCACCGGATCCAACAGCACCGCCGAAGCCATCGAACTCTCCCAGCATGCCAAGCAAATGGGCGCCGACGGGGTTCTTCTGGTCTCCCCTTACTACAACAAGCCTTCCCAGGAAGGGCTTTACCAGCATTACAAGGCGATTGCCGAAGCGGTCAACATTCCCCAGGTCCTCTACAACGTTCCCGGGCGCACCGGCATGAACATGACCGCCGCCACCACCATCCGCCTGGCCGAATTCTCCAACGTGGTGGCCATCAAAGAAGCCTCGGGCGACGTGACCCAGTCCGGCGAGATTCTCGCCAAGGCAGGCGACAAGATCGACATCCTCTCCGGGGACGACTTTCTCACCCTTCCGCTGATGGCCGTCGGTGCCAAGGGGATTATCTCTGTAAGCGCCAACATCATGCCCAAAGAGGTCAAGGCGATGGTCGTAGCGATTCAGGAAGGTCGCTGGGAAGAAGCCCGCCAGATGCACTTGAAGATGCTCGCCCTCCACAAGGCCATGTTCATCGATTCAAACCCGGTGCCGGTCAAAACCGCCGCCTCCCTGATGGGCCTGTGTGAAGCCAACATCCGCCTGCCGCTGGTAGGGATGCAGCCCGCCAACCTGGAGCAACTCAAGCAGGTGATGCAGGGCTACGGTTTGATTTAAACCGGATCGCTCACCACAGAGACACCGAGTTTTACCCCCTATTTTTTCGTTAAAGAGGTTTTCTCTGTGACTCTGTGCCTCTAGTGAGCGAAGCGAACGGGTGGTTAATTTTTATTACAAGGAAAAAGCAATGATCAAAATTGCCGTTACCGGTGCCGCCGGACGCATGGGCGGGCGCATCATCACCGCCATTCACGAAGCCGAGGGGATGGAGTTGGCCGGAGCCTGCGAACGGACCGGTCACGACATGATCGGCCAGGATGCCGGGCTTATCGCCGGCTGCGGCGAACTCGGCGTGCGCATCTGCGGCGACCTGGCCGCTGCCATGGAAACCGCCGAGGTCCTCATCGACTTCACCTTTCCCGACGTCACCCTGCAGAACATGGCGGTCTGCGCCGACCTCGGCAAGATGATCGTCATCGGCTCGACCGGCTTCACCCCCGAGCAACGCGCCGAAGCCGAAACATTGGCCGCGAAGATCCCGGTCGTTCTCGCCCCCAACATGAGCGTCGGAGTCAACGCCTGCTTCAAGCTCCTCAAAGAAACGGCAAAAATTCTCGGCGACGGCTTCGACGTCGAGATCGTCGAGCTGCACCACAACAAGAAGAAGGACTCCCCCTCCGGCACCGCGGTGCGCATGGGCGAGGTGGTGGCCGAGGCCCTTGGCCGCGACTACAACCAGGTCGCCAACTACCACCGCGAGGGAATGTGCGGCGAGCGCAGCAAGGAAGAGATCGGCATGCAGACCGTGCGCGGCGGCGACATTGTCGGCGAGCACACCGTCTACTTCATTGGCATGGGCGAGCGCATCGAGATCAGCCACCGCGCTATGAGCCGCGACATGTTCGCCCGCGGCGCCGTCCGTGCCGCCGGCTGGCTGGCAGGCAAAAAGCCCGGCATGTACGATATGCAGGATGTGCTGGGTCTGAACTGATCTAACCCAAGAGTGCTGAAATGAAACGACTGATGGCAGCAGCGCTGATCGTTGCGGTTTTGACTCTGGCAGGCTGCGAAACCATGAACGGCTTCGGCCGCGATATGCAGACGGCCGGCAACTGGATCGAACATAAAGCGACAAAGGCCAGCCAGGTCCGAAAACAACCATAAAGCCTATTTCACCCTTAATCATCCCGTCAGGAGTATATTGCATGGCTCGTTTGAACGATAACTACCTCAAGCTCAAGGCTGGCTACCTCTTCCCCGAGATCAGCCGCCGGGTCTCCGAATTCACCACCGCCAACCCCGACGCCAAGGTTATCCGCCTCGGCATCGGTGATGTCACCCGCCCCCTCGTTCCCGCCGTTCTCAAGGCCTTTCACGAAGGCGTCGACGACATGGCCAAGGGAGAAAGCTTTCACGGCTACGGCCCCGAGCAGGGCTACAGCTGGTTGATCGACACCATCATCGACAAAGCCTACAAGCCTCTCGGCGTTGAACTGAAGACCTCCGAGATGTTCATCTCCGACGGCTCCAAGTGCGACTGCGCCAACATTCTCGACATCTTCGACCTGTCGAACAAGGTGGCTATCGGCGACCCGGTCTACCCGGTCTACAACGATACCAACGTCATGGTCGGGCGCACCGGCGAGGCCGACGAGAAGGGCTACTACGAAAACATCGTCTACATGCCCTACACCGCCGAGAACAACTTCGCTCCCGCGTTTCCGGAAGAGAAGGTCGATATCATCTACCTCTGCTTCCCCAACAACCCCACCGGCACCGTCGCCACCAAAGAGCAGCTCAAGGCCTGGGTCGACTACGCCCTGTCCAACGACGCGGTTATCTTCTTCGACGCCGCCTACGAGGCGTTCATCACCGAGCCGGGCATCCCCCACTCCATCTACGAAATCGAGGGCGCCAGAGAATGCGCCATCGAATTCCGCTCGTTCTCCAAAACCGCCGGCTTCACCGGGGTCCGCTGCGGCCTGACCGTGGTTCCCGAAGAGCTGATGGCCACCACCAAAAACGGTGAGAAAGTCGCTCTCAACAAGCTGTGGAACCGCCGCCAGAGCACCAAGTTCAACGGCGTCTCCTACCCGGTGCAGAAGGCCGCCCAGGCCGTCTACTCCGAAGAGGGCTGGGCCCAGGTCAAGGAAGTCATCGACTACTACATGGAGAACGCCCGCATCATCCGCGAGGGACTCACCGCCGCCGGCATCGACTGCTACGGCGGGGTCAACGCCCCCTACATCTGGCTGAAAACCCCCGAGGGGATGAGCAGCTGGGACTTCTTCGACAAGCTGCTCAACGAGTGCTTTGTCGTCGGCACCCCCGGCAGCGGGTTCGGCCCCAGCGGCGAAGGCTACTTCCGCCTCAGCGCCTTCGGCGACCGGGAGAATGTCGAAACCGCCGTGGCGCGGATTCGCGAGAAGTGGGGCAAGTAAGTTTCACCTTCCACCGTGACACCAAAGGGCGGCCGAATGGCCGCCCTTTTTCCTTAATTCAACTGTCTGGAGCATGGCACTTCGGAGTGGCTTTCAACTTGTCCAGGCGGCCAAACACTCCATGTAGCTTTTCACTGCAAAACTCCGTGGTACACTTGCAGATTGAATCCCCTTTACCGAGAAGAAATCGAATGGACCCCAAGTTTAAATGCCGCCGCTGCGGCCATTGCTGCCTCAACCTGGTCGATGCCTATCAAGGCTGCGCCAGTGATGCCGACCTGCAGCGCTGGCAGCAACACGGACGTGACGATCTGCTCGAGTGGATGGAAACCCTTGAGCTCGGCCCCGGCAATCAACTGCATATGCTCTGGATCGATCCGGAAACGGGCGATAATGTGGAGCGTTGCCCCTGGCTGCTCGACACCATCGACGGCAGCGGCCATCTCTGCTGCATCGATACCGTCAAACCGGATCACTGCCGGAACTTTCCGGAGCACCGGCAGCATGCGACAGCAACCGGCTGCCGAGGCTATGATGAACCCGCGGCTCCAACAGAGCCACGGGCTAAGCACGCAGAAGGGAACAGGAGACTTTTCGCTACGGGACAGGACTTCGAGTCCGGTCTGGCCAAGGTGGAAAATCAATAAAGGCCATTCCGGCGTCAAGCCGGTACCGGCGAAGGAGACCCCATGGGTCACTTGATTTCTGGCAAATCGCACCTGGTCCCGCTCATCGACCGCCTCAACCGCTACCCCATCGGGCTGGTCGATCACCAGAAGCTGCGCGAAATCCTCTCCCTCCTCTTCAGCGAGGAGGAGGCGTTCATCGCCTCGCGATTCCCCCTGGCCGAGGCGACTCTCGAGGAGATGGCCCTCGCTACAGGGATGGCCCCTGGCGAGCTGCTCCCCAAGCTGGAACGCATGGCCGAGAAGGGCCTGGTCATGGACCTGCCCTGCGGCGAGGCCACCTACTGGCTGCTGATGCCGGGGCTGATCGGCTTCTTCGAATTCACGTTTATGAAGAAGCGGACCGACCTGCCGATGGCCGAGGTGGCGAGGCTGATGCGCGAATACCTGCACGAGGTGCGCCCCGGGCAGGCGGAGGAATTCTTCGGCTCTAAAACCCAGCTGACCCGCGCCCTCCCCTATGAAGACAAGATCCCGGCCAGCTCGCAGGTGACGAGCTGGGAAGATGCCAGGCGTATCGTCGCCGCCGCCGACTTCGGCGCAGCGGGGCTCTGCTTCTGCCGCCACCAGAAAGAGCACCTCGGCCAAAACTGCGCCAAGGGGGCGCCGGTGGAGAACATCTGCATCGCTCTCGGCAGCGGAGCGCGTTTTTTGGTCAGGCGCGGCTTCATGAAGCAGAAGAGCACCGGGGAGTTGCTCGCCATCCTCGATGAGGCCCGCCGCTACAACCTGACCCACGTCACCGACAACATCCGCGAAGAGCCGTCCTTCATCTGCAACTGCTGCTCCTGCTGCTGCGAACTGATGGCCGGAGTGCAGCAAGGCTTCGACGACGGAATCGCCAAGGCACCCTTCCTGGCCGAGGTCGACGCGGAAGCCTGCGTCCTCTGCGGCAAGTGCCTCGAAGCGTGCAACGTTCGCTGCATCGAAGCCGACAACGATCGGCGCACCGCCATGGTGGACGGCCGGCTCTGCCTCGGCTGCGGCGCCTGCATCGACACCTGCCCGAAGAACGCCCTGCGCCTGGTCGATCGCCCGCGCAAAGGAGAGACTCCGCGCACCAGGGCGCGGCTCTTCTCACGCATCCTCTGGGAGAAAGGGCGGTTGATGCCTTTCGTGGTGGCGGGAATTAAAAGGCAGGTGCGGAGACTGGCAAAGCGCGTCGGCACATCCGGCTTGGGTTAAGCCGAGAGACGCGACACCTCCAGCGGCCACAAGGGTCTATAGAATGGGTGGATGGTATTAACACACCTTAGCGGCAGACGACAATATTCGCCGTTTGTGAGGTCAGGTCAAAAACGACTTTAACCTTGTTGTTTTTCAGCTGTTGAAGAACTTGTTCGACCTTATCCTCCAGCGTACAGCCGGCATCCCCCCAATCCGCCCCGTCTCGGGACACAAACTCCTGAATCATATTCCGCAGCGTCTCCGGGTTGATCTGATGGTAGGGGATCTCGATCCCTTCTTCGTGATGTTGGTCCGGTTTTTTATGTGACACAAATCCCCTTAATGTGCATGCCGCCTATGGTTATATTGACCTGATGGTCCTTTTCCTGAGCTGTCCCACCCCGCCTAGCCAGCGCAGACGTGCTCCACGACCCGGGCCTCGTCCGGGAACTCGCCGGTCTGCTTTTTGGAATAGGCCAGCGCTCCGTCCACAACCACCTCAAACACCCCGCCGCTCGACTCGATAAGCCTGACCTCGGCGGAGCTCGCCTCTTTGATCCTCTCCGCCAGACTGGCGGCGCGGTCGCGATAACCTCACTGGTTGCAGTATTCAATAGTGACAAGCATTAATAGGCCTCACTGAAATGGTGAACGGGAAACGATTTGCCGCACATGGCGGCGGTCCGGCGCAGGCCGTGGGTACAGCCCGCGCCGGAGCGTGCAGATTTAATGCAATACCTTGCAATTGTCCTTGGACCAGCTCTTGTGCTCACCGCTGACATCGACCTCGAAGAACTCATCCTCCTTGCTGCAGGCGACAATCGTGCCGACCTGGTGGGTGACAATATGCTTTACCTGCATTTGCTCACCGGAGCCGATCGATTTGCAGATCCCTTCAAATTCGTCGTGTCTCATAACCTACCTCCCTTCATTCTTTGTCCCAAACGAGAAAAACCGACCCGTTTTTAGGCAAGTATACCACCGACTCGGGGGTGCACCATCTTGCGCCGACCAAAGCGCGACTGCCAGCGGATGAGTTTTTCAGGGGGGGCGAGTTGAAGGCCTGTCCAGAAGAGGCGAACATCTGCTATGGTGTAAAATAGATTGAAAATAATTGAACGAAGGAGAAACAGAGTGCTTACCGAGGAAAAGATCTCCCTGGACTGCCCCTACTGCAAGGAAGCCATATACAAACCGCTAGGCTGGTTTAAGCAGACCTACTCCACCTGCCCCCGCTGCGAGGGAGGGGTGACGGCCGACCAGTTCGCAGCGGCCATCGATGAGATCGAACAGACCCTCGATGCCACAATCGAGGAGATCGTCATCGGCAAAGCCGGCTGCAACTGCTCATCCGGTTGTTGCGGGGACAAGAAAGGATGATGGGCCAGAAGGCTCACGACTGACGGATCAACCCCGCCCGGCCGGGTATCAGAAAGGGAGCAGCCCCCAGGGGCTGCTCCCTTTCTCTAAAAAACATCCCCGGCAGACCTGAAGAGCCACCCCAATGGCACTTTCGCCCCCTTACCAACATTATCCCCCCACTTATCCACAGCTTTTCCACAAAACGAACCGACGCTTACTTGATCTCGATCACGTCGTCCTTGTCCTTATCCCTGCTGAAAATATCCGGCAGTTCGATGCCGAAATACTTCAGACACATCAGCAGCAACGCAATCGCCCCGGCCTCGTCAAGATTACCAATCAGGGGAATATTATCCGGGATAATCTCGATAATCCCGGCCCCGGGGTTGAGCAGATAAATAACCGAAATCAATCCGACGACAATAACCAGTATATTTTTCATGCTCCCTCCGCAATTAAAGACCAGATAATTGTACCCCCCGAACCCTCATTTGAAAACCAAAAGATTGGGTGAAGAATCAAAGAAGAGATAACCGATCCTCCTCTATCCCCTTTTCCCTTTCCCTTGCATTCGTTGCCCCGGCAAAGTATCCTGCTGCAGTTTTGTTGGAACCGACTCAGTTTCCCCCCCTTTTCAGGCCGGCCCTGCAGCCGGCCAGGAGATTGTCATGGAAGATAAAATCAAAGAACTCATCGCCATCGGCGCATCGGTTACCGCCAACTGCGTCCCCTGCATCAAGTTTCATGCCCAGAAGGCCCAGGGCGCCGGCGCTACCGACCAGGAGATCGTCGAAGCCATCAACATCGGTCGAACGGTGCGCAACGGCGCAGTCAACATCTGGGAAGACGAAGTCGGCAGGGCCCTCGGCCTGAAACCTGCTCCCGAAGAGCAGGCGTAAAAATCAACAAAGGCCGCCTCCGTGTTACCGGAGGCGGCCTTTGCTTTTTCCGCCTCTTTTGAGCCCCGATCCCTTTCGGCCTCGAGAAACTTCACCGCCTCCTCTGCCGGCACCGGCTTGCTGAACAGGAACCCCTGCATCTCGTCGCACTGGTTGCTCTTCAAAAAATCGAGCTGGCCATCGTTTTCGACCCCCTCGGCGATGACCTTGAGATCGAGGCTGTTCCCCATGGAGATGATCGCGGTGGCGATCGCTGCATCGGTGGAATTGTTGTGAACATCTTTGACAAAAGACTTGTCGATTTTCAAGGTATTGACCGAAAAACGCTTCAGGTGGGCCAGGGACGAATACCCCGTGCCGAAATCGTCGATGGAAATATGGGCCCCGAAGTCGCGCAGTTGGTTGAGAATTCCGACAGCAAAATCGGGATTCTGCATCACCACCGTTTCGGTGATTTCAAACTCAAGGAACTTCCCGTCAAAACCGGTCTGATCGAGTATTCTCTGCACCGAGGCGACAAAGTCACGGTGCTGCAGCTGGTAGCCCGACAGGTTGACCGCCACCCGCACCTCCGGAAGCCCCATGTGCTGCCATAGACGGTTCTGCTCGCACGCTGTCCGTATGACCCACTCGCCAAGCGGAATGATGATCCCGGTCTCTTCGGCCACCGGAATGAAATCCCCCGGCGCAACCAGCCCCAGTTCAGGGTGATCCCAGCGAACCAGCGCCTCCATCGAGGTCACCTTGCCCGAGCCAATATCGACTTTCGGCTGGTAATGGAGGCAGAACTCCTCCCTCTCGAGAGCCCGGCGCAGGCCGTTGGTGAGAATCAACCTCCGGTCGGCATCAAGCTCCATGGCGGGCTCGTAGAACTGGTAGTTGTTGCGGCCATGGGCCTTTGCACTGTACATGGCGATATCGGCCATCTTGATCAAACCGGCCGGGTCCTCATCATGCTTAGGGTAAAGGGAAATCCCGATACTGGTGGTAATAAACAGTTCGTGCTCCTCGACGCGAAACGGCTTGGCCAGTTTGTGAAGAAGCTTGTCGGCGACCCGCTCCGCATCGTCCGGCCCGTTGATCCCGCTGAGCACCACGGTGAACTCGTCCCCCCCCAGACGGGCCACGGTATCGACCTCGCGGACGCAGGTCAGCAGCCTGTCGGCCATTTCCTGCAGCAGGATATCGCCGATGGCATGCCCCAGGGTGTCGTTGATGACCTTGAAGCGATCGAGGTCGAGAAAGAGCACCCCCACCTGCTTTTTCTGACGCCTGGCCATGGCACAGGCCTGCTGCAGCCTGTCGAGGAAGAAGAGCCGGTTGGGCAGACTCGTCAGCATGTCGTGATGCGCCATGTGATACAGCTGCTCCTGGGCCTTCTTGCGGGCGGTGATATCCCGGCAGATCCCCCAGGTGATCTTATTTTTCCCGTCAGTGTCGCTGCAGGTCACATTCCCTTCGACAATGATCACGGTGCCGTCACGAGCCACAAAACGCCCTTCGACAAAACGGCTGATCCCCTGGTTCTGAACGGTGCTGATATCGGCAAGGCACCGAGCCCTGTCCTCTTCGTGGAGAATGTCGGAGAGCGACAGGTTTTCATCAACCGCGGTATCGTAGGCCAGGGTCTGCTGCCAGGCGTGGTTGGTGTAAAGAAAACGCCCTTCGGCATCGAAACTGAAAATAAGGTCGTTGGCATTGCCGAGGAAGCTGACCAGTCGATCTTCACTATTGCGAACAGCCTGGTTTTCACGACGAATAATGTTCATCAAAAAGGCGCCAATAAGTGCCATAGCTGCGTTGAGCAGGGTCACCCAGCACCACATCAGACCCAAATACAGGGGATCATAATGCAGGCTCGAATCGACAAAGGGCATCTCCACCCCACTCAGCAGGCCGATGAATTCCGCCCAGAGAAGAGCGCCATAAAGGGAGGCACCGAGAATGCCCATCCCCCACACCCACTCTTTCTTTTCGATCAGCACAGCGGCCTCAAGGGTCACGATAAGATAAATGGCCCAAAGCCAACTGTTGGCCCCGCCGCTGAAATGAACGAGAATGGTGACGAAGAGCAGATCGAGAAAGACCTGCATGAGAATGATTTCCTGTATTTTATCGGTTTTACCGAAAAGCCAGAGAAAAAAGGAATTGTAAAAGATGATTCCTGCCGCGGAAAAGACCAGTATTTCGATTTGAAGAGGGCTCAGGAAAAACCCGTAGTCGCTGACCGAATAAATACCCCCGGCACAGAGACCGTACACCCCGACCAGGCTCACAAAGAGCCAGCGTGCCTTCACCGCCAGAATGGCCCGCCCCCGCGGGTCATCAAAACGGCTTGACTTCTCGTCGACGGCATCGCCCGAAGCGAAGACCGAATGGGCCGGAGCATTATTTTTTTGTGATGAAGCTGCGTTTCTTTCCATTGGTATTCCACCGGCATGGGTGTAAAAAACAGGTATGAATCAGGGGATGATTGCGTCAAAAAGGGCCATAAAAGTGAACCACGACCTCTGTTTGAGCAATAAACACGCCAAAAGCCCAGAAACGCGTTGAGTTTCATTAAATAAAACAGGAATGCCCTCCAGCCATTTGATTTGGACAAAGATTGGCCCCTCTACAGAGAAAACGGCCGGCTACCGTGGCGACACAAGGCATTTGGGCCCGGGTGAAAAAGGACGCTAACCGGAAAAATGTTGGCCAAATGGCGGACATAAGATAAAAAAAAGCCCGAACCATTTCTGGTTCGGGCTGGAAGGCTCCACCGGTAAAGCTACCGGGTCAGATGCCGGTACTTGATGCGGTGGGGCTGATCGGCCGCCGCGCCGAGGCGCTTTTTACGGTCCGCGTCGTATTCCGAATAATTCCCCTCGAACCAGACGACCTGGCTGTCACCTTCGAAGGCGAGGATATGGGTAGCCAACCGGTCAAGGAACCAGCGGTCATGGCTGATCACGACTGCGCAGCCGCCGAAGTTCTCCAGCGCCTCTTCCAGCGCACGCATGGTGTTGACGTCAAGATCGTTGGTCGGTTCGTCAAGGAGGATGACGTTAGCCCCCTCTTTGAGCACCTTGGCCAGGTGAACACGATTGCGCTGGCCTCCGGAGAGCACACCGACCTTCTTCTGCTGATCGGAGCCGGAGAGGTTGAATCGCCCTACATAGGCCCGTGAATTGACCAGGCGAGAGCCGAGCTCGATCTGCTCCTGCCCGCCGGTAACCTCTTCCCAGATGGTCTTGTTGGGATCGAGCGCCCGATTCTGGTCGACGTAGGCAATCTTGACCGTATCGCCGACCTTGATCGTGCCGCTGTCTGGCTGCTCCTGACCAGTGATCATTTTGAACAGGGTCGACTTGCCGGCGCCGTTGGGGCCGATGATACCGACGATCCCCCCCGGCGGAAGGCGGAAGGTCATCCCCTCGACCAGCAACCGGTCGCCGAAAGCCTTGGCGACACTGTCCGCCTCGATGACCGTGCTGCCAAGCCGCGGTCCAGGCGGAATATAGATCTCAAGGTCCTTTTCACTCTTGTCCCTGTCTTCGGCAAGAAGCTTTTCGTAGGAATTGATGCGGGCCTGGCTCTTGGCGTGCCGCCCCTTGGGACTCATGCGAATCCACTCCAGTTCCCGCTCCAGGGTTTTCTGCCGGGCCGACTCGGCCTTGTCCTCCTTGCGCAGGCGATCCTGCTTCTGATCCAGCCAGGACGAGTAATTTCCCTTCCAGGGGATGCCTTCGCCGCGGTCGAGCTCGAGAATCCAGCCGGCCACGTTATCGAGAAAGTAGCGGTCATGGGTGACCGCGATGACCGTTCCTTCGTACCGCTGCAGGTGCTGCTCCAGCCAGCCGACGCTTTCGGCATCGAGGTGGTTAGTCGGTTCGTCGAGCAGCAGAATGTCGGGCTTCTGCAGCAGCAGCCGGCACATGGCCACACGTCGTTTTTCGCCGCCGGAGAGGACCTTGACCAGGGTGTCGCCCGGGGGACAGCGCAGGGCGTCCATCGCCATTTCAAGGCGGCTGTCGAGGTCCCAGGCATCCATGGCATCGAGCTTTTCCTGCACCTCGCCCTGACGCTCGATCAGCTTGTTCATTTCGTCGTCGTCCATCGGTTCGGCGAATTTGAGATTAATTTCCTCGAATTCCTTGAGCAGGTCAACCACCTCCTGCACCCCTTCCTCAACCACCTCGCGCACGGTGCGCTCCTCGTTGACCAGGGGTTCCTGCTCGAGGTAACCGACGGTGTAGCCGGGCGAAAGGATCGTCTCGCCGTTGAACTCCTTGTCGACGCCGGCCAGAATTCTCAACAGGGAACTCTTGCCCGAACCGTTCAGACCGAGAACGCCTATTTTGGCGCCGTAAAAGTAAGAAAGATAGATGTCTTTCAGAACCGGTTTCTTGTCATACAACTTGCTGACGCCGATCATCGAATAGATGACCTTGTTCCCCTCGTTGCTCATATCCCTGTACCTCCCACGCGATAAATGAACTTGCGTCCACCCGGAAACTCCGACTGGCACTCGTTGGTTATTGAAGTGAAAACAAACTGGACCTCACCGGCCAGCGCCCGTGAATACTAATATTTTTCCCCGGCAACTGCCAGAGATAAATCTTTTGAATCCTCGCCCATGAACCATTCCCCGGCAATTTGGCGTGAAATCTGCACACCGCATGCCACATGACGCAATTCCCCCCTTATCATGGGGAAATGGCACGCCAAGTCAAACAACCGACATCTTTGACGTCAATTAACCGACATTTGGCAGACCAAACATCTTAAAGGCATGTTTAATTCGCCAGGAGATGCGACTATCTTCACTTCAACATACTTGAATAATTAAATATTCGGAAAATCGGTTCAAGGCGCATCCAAACTGGCACACATAATGTAATATAAATATACAAAAATAGTGCTTGATTTGCAGTCGCTAATAATGATAAATGGTTCTGCGCCCTTGTCTAGCAGGCAACAAAATCCCAAATCCGAAGCATGGAGGACATCATGAAGACATTCACCAAAACGATCGCCATTCTTTCCATTGCAGCTCTTTGCGCCACCAGCGCTCTGGCAGCCGACGGGGGCAACCCTAAAAAAGGCAAGTACCTCTTCAAGAAAAACTGCAAGGCCTGCCATGTCGATGGAGCCGAAGGGGGCGTGCTGACCCCCATGAAAAAGACCCAGAGCCAGTGGGACCGCTTTTTCGGCAAAAACGGCACGACCATGGCTGAAAGAGCCGGCGGGCTGGGCGACCAGGACCTCAAAGATATCCAGCAGTACCTGTATGACCATGCCGCCGATTCCGACCAGCCCGAAACCTGCGGTTAATCGATACCCGTTTCAACTTCTTCGTTCTGCCACCCCGGGGCGCCTGCCGCCCCGGGCAACTTAAAAAATCAATAGCCCACTTGAACCTGGAGGCATTTTCATGCGCAAGTTGTTCGTAATTTTGCTGGCGGCCCTGATCGCTGCCCCTGTCACAGCCATGGCCGCACCGTCGGTCGATGAGCTTCAGAGACAGATCTCGGCCCTGCAGCAGCAGCTCAACCAGCTTTCCCAGCAGATGAAAAAGACCGAGGAAGTCACTAAAAAAGCGGAGCAGGTGACCGAGGATTTCGAAGAGCTCACCGCCCGGGTCGACAAGAACGAAAGGCACACCGCCCTCGACCGCATCAATTGGTACGGCGACCTGCGCGTCAAAGCCGACAGCCTGGTCTACAAGGGGCTCACCGTTAACCAGGGCATGCTGGTCGATTTTGACAAGTTTGGGGCCGACGCCATGGCCATGTCCGGGGTACAGAAGTGGGATGCCGACAATTCCATCCTGTACACCACCCGTCTTCGCCTCGGCATGAAAGCCAAGGTCTGGGACAACGTCAACTTCTCCGGTCGCCTCAACATGTACAAGGGCTGGGGTGACTCGACCGGCGTCAAGGTCTTCGATTCCTTCGATTCCTTCACCATGGACGGTACCAACAGCGGCAACACCACCGGCGACACCGTTCACGTTGAACGCGCCTACTTCGACTGGAAGGATATCGGCGGCAGCGACTTCTACCTCTCCATCGGACGCCGCCCCTCGAGCTACGGCCCCCCCACCCACTTCCGCGAAAACGAAATGCGCGGCGGCACCCCTTCGGGGCACCTGGTCAACTTCAACTTCGACGGCATCACCGTCGGCTACAAGCTTGGCAAGCTTACCGGCATCGAAGGCCAGACCGTGCGCTTCTGCTACGGCCAGGGCTTCGAGTCCGAATTCGGCAACGGCTCCCTCTTTGCTGAGACCGACCTGGACGACACCCACTTGGCCGGGTTCAACATCGACGCCATCAACGACGGCACCACCCTGGTTCAGCTCACCGCCTTCCGCGCCTTTGACCTCACCGATTCCTTTAAAGGGCTGGCGGTCATGCCCTTCGCTGATACGACCGGCGACGGCATTCCCAACGGCGTAAACGACAACGCCTACATCAGCCGCTTCCAGGGGCGCGAAAACCTCGGCGACATGAACCTGGTCGGCCTCGGATTTACCCGCGAGGAGATGAACGGGGTCAACTGGTTCACCTCGCTCGGCTGGACCCGCACCGAGCCGAACAAGAACTTCAACCCCATGGGCCTCGGCGGTCTGCTCTACGATGCCCTGCCGGTCATGGAAGTTACCGGCATCAACGATGACCTCTCTGTAGAGCTCGAGCATTCCGGCGAGTACATCAAGTCCAACAACTGGGACAAGGACCGCGACGGCTACAGCATCTACGCCGGCGTCCAGATCCCTGTGGATAATGGTCCGAAGTGGCTCAAAGGCAAGCTGGGCCTCGAGTACAACTACGGCTCCAAGTACTGGACCCCCTTCACCCAGGCCCAGGACGATATCGTCGGCTCCAAGCTGGCCACCCGCGGTCACGTCGGCGAAGCCTACTACATCTTCGACATCAACCCGAAGATGTTCCTCAAGCTCGGCGGCATCTACTACGATTACGAGTACACCGGTAGCGGCAGCCCGGTCGGCAAGCCGAAAAAAATCAGCGATGTTCAGAAGGGGACCGAGTTCTCCATGTTCCCGGCCATCGACGAGGCCTGGGACATCAACGCCTCGATCACCGTCAAGTTCTAAAACCTGATGCTGAGAAGCGGGGGGAGGAGAAGATTCCTCCCCCCGCATTTCGATCGAAAACATTCATTTATTCGCATTTACCGAACTTTAATTAAGGAGAAAGACATGTCTCGCCTACTTGAAAAAAAATTGAGTCGCAGGCGCTTCATGGGGATCTCATCCTGCGCCCTGGCCACAGTTGCGGTCGGGTCACAGGTCAAGGTGCTCAAGGCACTGGCCAAAGACGGGCATGTCGGCGAGTTGAACAACCTGCCGACCCAGGACGTCTATACCAGCTGCGGCATGTGCGTCAACAAGTGCGGGGTGATCGCCCGGGTCCGCGACGGGGTGATTCACAAGCTCGACCCCAACCCCAATTTCATCAAGAGCCGCGATATGCTCTGCGCCCGCGGCAACGCCGGGGTCAAGGTCGTCTACGATCCCGATCGCCTCAAGTACCCGCTGATCCGGGTCGGCAAGCGCGGCGAGGGGAAATGGCGGCGCGCCAGCTGGGAAGAAGCCCTCGACATGGTTGCCAAAAACATGAACGAGATCGCCGAAAAACACACCCGCGCTGGCGTCATGTTCGCCTCCACCGAGGGAACCTTTCAGGAGCACTTCTTTCTGCAGCTGGCCGAATGCTTCGGCTCGCCCAACACCCTGCGCCACGCGACCCTCTGCCTCTCCTCCAACATCCAGGGGCTCAGCGCCACCTTCGGCACCAACCCCACCCCCGATGTGCTGAATGCCGACTACATCATCATGAGCGGCGCCAACCGCAGTGAAGCTCTGATCACCCCCGATTCGATCGACATGCTCAAGGGGGACGGCGGCAGGCGCAAGCTGGTCTACCTCGATCCCCGCTTCACCAAAACGTCGGCCAAGGCCGACGAATGGTACCCGATCCGCCCCGGCACCGACATGGCGTTCATTCTCGCAATGGTTCACGTGATCGTGACCGAGGGGCTCTACAACAGCGCCTTTATCGAGGAGATGACGGTCGGCTTCGACCAGCTGGTGCCGCACATCGAACCGTACACCCCCGAATGGGCGGAGGCAGAGTGCGACATCGCCGCCGCCGATATCCGCCGCATCGCCCGCGAGTTCGCCAGCGCAGCGCCGAAGGCGGTCTATTACCAGGGACGACGCTCATCGTTCTTCGCCAACGACACCCAGATGCGCCGGGCCATGGCGATTCTCAATGCCATTGTCGGCAACTGGGACACCGAAGGGGGGATGGTCCCCAACGGCAAAATCGCCCTCTCCAAGCACGACTACCTGGCCCCATGGTATGACGATGTTCCCGACCGTCTCGAAGGCAAGAGCATCGCCTACCTCTCCGAGAAAGACGGCAGCTGGCCGGTCTTTCGCGACCGGGTTCTCGAGGGCAAGCCCTACCCGGTCAAGGGGATGATGGTCTACAAGCAGAACGTGCTGGCCTCGGTGCCGAACCGGGCCAAGAGCCTGAAGATGATGGAGCAGATGGACTTTATCTGCACCATCGACATCACCATGAGCGATACCGCCTGGTATTCGGACGTGGTTCTGCCCGAGGCCACCTACCTCGAGCGCCAGGACCCGCTCGAGTCGCTCTCCGGCATTCTGCCGGTGGTCGCCTTCCGCCAGCCCTGCATCGAGGCGATGTTCGAGAGCAAGCCGAATTTGTGGATCATGCAGCAGATCGCTAAGCGTCTCAGCGAGGAGATCGCCGCCGAGTTCGACTTCACCATGGAGGAGCACATCCATCACCAGGTGAAGAAAAATCCCCAGATTCTCAAAGACCTCAAGACCAAGGGGGTCTACTACGAGAAGACCGAACCGACCTACGGCGCGACCCGCGGCAAGCGGCTCAGGACCAAAAGCGGCAAGATCGAGATCTACTCGGAAAAATACGCCAAGAAAGGGCTTGACCCGCTGCCGGTCTACCAGTCGCCGGAGAAGGTCCCCGGCAGCAGGTATCGCCTGCTGGTCGGTCGCCACGCCTACTTCACCCACGGCACCACCGCCAACAACGCTTACCTGCACGACATCATGCCGGAGAACACCCTGTGGCTGAACACGGCCGAGGCCAAACGCCTGGGGCTGAAAAACGGCCAGCGGGTCAAGGTCAAAAGCAGCGTCGGCGAAGAAACCCTCATGCTGGAGGTGACCCAGAAGATCCGTCCCGACAGCGTCTACATGGCCCACGGTTTCGGCGTCCTGTCCAAAGGGCTCACCAACATCCACGGCAAAGGGGGGAGCGACGCGGCCCTGATCGAGGAAAAGGTCTGCCCGATCTCCGGAAACGTGGCCATGCACGAAACCTTTGTGGAAATCCTTCCGGCTTAGGAGCTTTCAAGTTATGAAAAATAAACGCTACGCCATCGTGCTCGATACCCGCAGGTGTATCGACTGCAAGGCCTGCACGGTCGCCTGCAAGGCGGAAAACGACGTGCCCCTCGGACGGGAGAATTACCGCAACTGGGTGACCGAAGAGGCCTTGCAGGGCCAATACCCCAACCTGGGGCAGAGCTTCACTCCCGCGCAGTGCATGCACTGCGCAAACACCCCGTGCAAGCGGGTCTGCCCCACCGGTGCTACCGGCGTGAACGCCGACGGCATCGTGACCGTTGAAAACAAAAAGTGCATCGGCTGCAAATACTGCATGACCGCCTGCCCCTACAACGCCCGCTACTACAACGAAGAGATCGAGGCGGTCGACAAGTGCACCTTCTGCCATCACCGTCTTCTCCAGGGCCGCCTGCCGTCCTGCGTCGAAACCTGTCCGACCAAGGTGCGGGTGTTCGGCGATCTCAACGACCCGAAGAGTGAAGCGTCCCTGCTGCTGGCCAAAAATCCGTACCGGGTCCTAAAGCCGGAGATGGGAACCAAGCCGTTCCTTTTCTTTCTGATCTAATGCCCGATAAGGAGAGCGTCATGACTGCTATAGCCAAACGTCCCGGCGAAATGATCTGGTTCGCCGTCCTCTGCCTGGGGATGATGGCAGGCGCGGCCGGGGTTGTTACCGTGCTGCTCAAAGGCCACGCCCACGTCTACAATGTCACCCGCGAGGTTCCCTGGGGAATCCTGATTTCAACCTATGTCTTTTTCGTCGTCTCCAGCACCGGGCTGTGTCTCGTTTCAAGTCTCGGAGACGTGTGGGGCTTCGAAAAGTTCGCCATCATCGGCCGCCGCGGCCACCTGCTGGCGCTGCTGACCCTGTGCACCGGCTTCGGCACCATGGCGATGGAGCTGAACCACCCGATCCGCATGGGGATCTACGCCATCCTCAGCCCCAACTTCAGCTCGCCGATCTGGTGGATGGGCACCCTCTACGGCTTCTACATGGTCTGCCTGATCATCGAATTCACCGCGCTGATGCGCGGCTGGAAGCGCACGGCCTTCTACTCGGGCCTGGCAGGGTTCTTCGCCGCGATCACCGCCCACTCCAACCTCGGCGCGGTCTTCGGCCTGCTCGAGGCGCGCCACTTCTGGTACGGCTCGTACATGCCGATCTACTTCATCGTCTCGGCTCTGGCCTCCGGAGCCGCGCTGACGGTGATGATCGTCTACTTCAACCATAAGGCCCGCGGCATCGCCTTATCCCCCAAGTACGAAGACTTCATGTACACCATGGGCAAGCTTCAGGCCCTCTTTTTGGGGATTCTGCTCTTCTTCGTCATCTGGAAGATCATTCCCGGACTCTACGGCCAGCCGCCGGAGAAGTACGAAGCGACCATGTCGATGATCAACGGACCGCTGGCCTTTAACTTCTGGTTCTTCGAGCTCGGCCTCGGCATCCTGATCCCGCTGATCATCGTCGCCAACCGCAAGACCCGCACCGTCTTCGGGGTGGCGATGGCCGGCCTGCTCTCGACCATCGGCATCTTCTTCATGCGCTACGACCTGGTCATCGCCGGCCAGCTCGTCTCGATGCGTCCTGAAAATGCTGAAGGCGGCGGTCACCAGCTGCTGCACTACGTGCCGTCGATCACCGAAATAGGAATCGTGATCGGCTCGATCGCCTTCTGCCTCTTTCTCTACACCCTGGCGGAGAAGATTTTTAATCTCGAAGGGGGGCACAGCCACTGATCCCTCCCCGGGGCATACCCTCAGCAAAAAGGCCGGCTCTATGCCGGCCTTTTTCTTGCGCGAATCCTCAAGGGCATTCTCCCTTGCCATAAACGATGGTTGCGGCTATCTTAAAAAATCACCATAAGACCCACCAAACCGGTTTACACACCGCGTGTTGTCACCCGGGGTTCACGGATATCTGGGCAAGATATACAAGCGTCAAACTTGATGGAGTACCACTGATAAACATGGCAGAGTTTTCTGACATCACCGGCGTCATCCTCGCCGGAGGCCGCAGCCGCCGCATGGGGCGCGACAAGGCCACCCTGAATATCGGTGGGGGCACCCTGTTCGACCGGACCCTTAAAATCTTCGAAGAACTGTTTCAGAACATCCTCATTGCCGGCGACCGGCCCGACCTTGCACAGCCCGACATTCCCGCCCTCCCCGACCGCTACCCCGGCAGTGCCCTGGGAGGGCTGTACACCGGGCTTTTGGCCGCCCAAACCCCCTACATTTTTGTGGCGGCCTGCGACATGCCCTTTATCGATCCATCGTTAATCCGGCAGATTGCCCAAAAGCGCCACGGGTTCGACGCCGTCATCCCGCGAACCGCAGAGGGATTCGAACCGCTGTTCGGCATTTATGGCAAAGTATGCCTCGCCCCCATGCAGCAGCAACTCGAAGAGAACAATTTCTGCGTTTTCGATTTCTACGATCAGGTGAAAATCTGCTACATCGAAGAGGAGGAATTGCCCCCCGGGTGGCAGCGTACCCTCGCCAACGTCAATACCCCCGAAGACCTCGATGCTCTGAAGAAAACCCGATAAAACGCTCAACGCTCCCCGTAATTCCGGAGAAAACACCCATGCTCAGCTACCTCGAAGCGATCCGCATCGTCCTCGACACGATCCGCCCCCTGCCCCCGGTGGAGGTTGCCCTTCCCCTAGCCCTCGGCAGAGTCCTCGCGGCCCCGCTATCGGCCGCCTGGGACCTGCCCCCGGCCGACAACTCGGCGATGGACGGCTACGCCTTCGCCTATTCTGAACAGAGCGCCGGTGACCGTCTGCAGGTCAGCGGTTTCGTACCGGCCGGCTCTGCCGGGCAGCCCCCCACCGCGGCAGGGCAGGCCGTCAAGATCATGACCGGCGCTTCCCTCCCCGCAGGCTGCGATACCGTCGTACCCATCGAAGAGGTTGCCGAACATGACGGGCAGATCCAGCTGAAGAAAGAACCGAAGCAGGGCAATCACGTCCGCCGGCGCGGCGAGGAACTGACCCGCGGCGAGCCGCTTCTGCCTGCGGGGACTCCGATTCATTCCGGAGAACTCAGTCTAATGGCCGCCGCCGGCATCGAGCGGGTTCAAGTCCACCCGGCCCCGAAGGTGGCCGTCCTCTCCACCGGTGACGAGCTCGTTGAACTCGGCGACATTCCCGACCCGGGTCAGATCGTCAACTCCAATTTCCACCTCCTCTCGGCCCGACTACGCGAAGAAGGGTGTGAGGTCGTGCCCCTTGGCATCGCCCGGGATACCGCCGACGACCTCTCGGCGAAAATAGAAGAGGGCCTCAATTCCGACATGCTGATCAGCACCGGCGGCGTGTCGATGGGCGACCGCGACCACGTTCAGGAGACCCTCGGCCGCCACGGTTTTGAAATCGGCTTCTGGAAGGCGGCGATCAAGCCGGGCAAGCCGGTGCTCTTCGGAACCGCCTGCGGAACCCCCGTCTTCGGCCTTCCCGGCAACCCGGCCGCCTCAGCCGCCACCTTCGAGCTCTTTGCCCGCCCCGCCCTGCGCCTGCTGGCCGGCCACCGCGACCCCCTGCCGCCGCGCATGAAGGTCACCTTGACCGAAGCGATCTCCGGCGGTGAAAAGAGGCAGCGCTTTATCTGGGGGGTACTCGAGGAGCGGCACGGCCGCTACTTCTTCGCACCCTCGTCCCGCCAGGGATCGGGACAGAACCGCAGCATCCAGGGCGCGCAGGCACTCCTTCCGGTCGATGCCGGCAGTGACGGGATATGCGAAGGGGCCGAGGTCGAGGTATTGCTGCTGAGAATGCCGCCGGGGCGGACCATTTAGATGGTGGGAAAAACCGATATTGGCCGTTGTCTGACAGGTTACAGTAGGGTGCACCGGTTTTGGACATCCGGACCATACGTGGAATGGTGGGCGCAGCCCACCCTACAGGTCGTTCGTAAAACCATCTGGCCCGTTTGCTGATAGGTTTTCGTAGGGTGGGCTGTGCCCACCGGGTTTTGGATAATTCAAATTGTGGGTGGAGTGGTGCCCCACCCTACGGGTCGCTCGAAAAACAATCTGGCCCGCTTGCTGATAGGTTTTCGTAGATACCGTCTTGGCGGTCAACCTTAAATCGAAGAAATTGCTGGATTAAATGGCAGGCCAGATTTAAGTACTCCATAGATCATGTGGATAATTTTTCGCATTATTGCTCCAATGATTGTCATTTTGTTTTTGCCATTTAGTTCGAGACGTTTGGCAAACTCGGCAATGACGGGATTAAACCTTTTTGCCACCATGGCAGGATAAAAAAGGGCCTTACGGAGTTTATTGTTGCCGATCTTTGATAGCCTGGTTTTTCCACGAACAGAGGTTCCAGACTCGTATAGCATTGGATTTAGGCCTGCAAATGCAGCGAGTTGTTTCGCATTGGAGAAGTTGTCTACTGATCTTATCTCCGCTAAAACAACAGCAATGGTTTTCTCCCCTATTCCTGGGATGGAGTCCAATAAGTCACGTTGCTTTTTGAGCGTGGGATTTTGATCAATGTGGTCCTTGATTTGATCTTTGGTCCTTTCGATTTCCCGTTCCAAGTAGTCCAGATGCTCTTTGATAGAAGGCACAACTACCGCTTCGGAAACGGGGAGTCGATTGGCTTCCATTCCCTGCATTGAAAGCAGAGACTCTAAGCGTCGAACCAACGCTTGCAGTTCTCGAACCTCCTTGGATGGAGCAATCCAGGAATCAGGCTTTTTCGATTGGCAAAATTTAGCGATAAGCCGAGCGTCCCCCTTGTCGGTTTTATTTCGGGACATCTCACTTTGGGCAAAACCTTTAATTCTTGAAGGGTTTACAACGCTTACGGTATGCCCTTGGTCGGCAAGGAAGATAGCTAAATCCTCCCAATATACGCCCGTTGCTTCCATACAGGCATGAACATGGTCAACTTCCCAGCGTTGATTGAGCCATGTTTGAAGGATTTTAAAGCCCTCTGGATTGTTGTTGATAACCTTTGACCGGATTTTACCGTTGATGATTAAAGCAACATCAAATTTGTTTTTGGCAATGTCTATACCCAAAATTGCCGATGTCATAATAAGAATGCCTCTAAGTAAAGTATGTTGGTCTACGACACTGTCACAGCATGCTCAATTCAACCTTGCAAATCCTGGCTCATCCCATACTGGGGGCCTACGATACCGTTCGAATTTAAGAGCATGAGGAGGAGAAGGGGACCGAATCTACACATCAAGCTTGATGCTTAAGGGTGGGCACAGGTTCACCCTTCTCCGAGTCCCAGCGCCCTGGGACAAACTATATTAGAGCCAGACTGGAATCAATATACAAGGGTGGGCTGCGCCCACCAGCTTTCAGCCGGAACTTTACCCTCTCAAAGACGGTGGGCACAGCCCACCCTACCTGTGGTTCAAAGACCGTTACGG
>CALZIC010000070.1 GCA_945787285.1 uncultured Desulfuromonadales bacterium | reverse complement strand
AGGGAGCCGGGACAGACCGGGTCCTGGTAAAAGTGGGCCTTGAAAAACCACTCCTCGGGATCGACGACCTTGGTGCCGCGGATGTAGCCGAGGCCCTCGGGACCGCCGTCCTTGACGAAAATCTCGATGCGATCGACCATGCGCAGCTTCTTGGCCGGGAAGGGGTCCTCTGCCGGGTAGTCGAACGACTGGGCGCGCCCCGCCTCTTCGGACGAGGGCAGGTAGGGTTTGGCTTCGCGCACCCCGACCTGCTGGGCGAGGGAGGCGGCGGAGAAGAAGCCGAAGACCGTATCGCCGGTGTAGACCGGCCCCTGGCTGTCGCGGATCTCGAAGTCGTAGCCCTGGATGATCATGCCGCCGCTGTTGGAGATGCGGGTGATCTTGACCCGGGTGGTCAACGTGCCCGAGGCGGGAGTGACCGGGCGATGCTGCACCGCGTTGCCGTCGAGGTTGCGGAAGCGCAGGTCGATCTCGCTGGTCAGGGCGCTGCCGAGGTAGGCGGCGAGCCAGCCGCAGGGCTGCAGGCCGGTCTCCAGCAGTACAGCAAAGGGCATCTCCGGCTGGCGGCCGGCCTCAAAATACCAGGCATCGGACGGCACATCGTACTCGGCCTCGATGGTCACCCCGGGCACCAGCTTCCAAGGCTCGCCGTCGATCTCTGTGATGCGGTCGAGAAACTGGAAGGGCGGCCCGGGCAGGCGGGCGATCTTGCGCTCGCTGTCGAACACCCGGTACGGCTCTCCGAAGGCCTCCGAGGGGTTGCCGACCGAGAAGGCGAGGATGCGCTCGTAGTCGTAGAGAGGTGTGGGGTCTGTCCCCGGCTTTTTGAGGGACTGTCCCCCAGCACCACCGACAACAGAACCGGGGACAGTCCCTTTCCACAACGCTTCGACCTTCTGCCGGTCGAGGCCGGAGAGGCGCACCGACATGTTGGGAATCTCGACGATCGCCTTGCCGTCGGCGAACATCAGGGCGTCGACGATAGCGAAGGGCTCGGGACCGTAGCCGAGTTCCTTGATGCTCACCTGGTAGGTAACCGTTCGGGTCGTCTCGGTGACCTGGCCGCGGCACTTGAGGCCGCTGTCGACGCCGGGGACCGGTTCGCACCAGGTGGTCCCCTCTTCGCCGACCCAGCCCATGCGCAGCAGGAAGATGCGCAGGGTGTGCATGCAGCACTCGTACATCAGGGTGCCGGGCATGACCCGGTCATCGACGAAGTGGCAGGTCAAAAACCAGTCCTTGGGGTCGATGTCCATCTCGGCGCGGATCTGGCCGAGGCCGTAGCGCCCCCCCTTGGGATCGAGCTCGATCACCCGGTCGACCAGCTTGAGCAGACCGCCGGGCATGGTGTAGGGGCGCTGCAGGCCGAGCCCGGCAAAGAGCGGGCCGAAACCGGCGGACAGGTCGCCGCGGTAGATGGCGTCGACCTGGGCCTCGTTGTACGCCTCGACCGCCATCGGCGCCAGCTCCCGCCAGTCGGCGGGGAGTTTGCCCGGCTGCGGCATGAGATCGAGCTTGGTGTGGACAATTCCCTTGCCTGCGGCCAATTCCTCTTCGGTGAAGAAGCCGGCGCAACCGTTTTTCATCGACAGCAGCGGCTCGCCGTTGACCGTCCCCTCGAAGTTGAAGCGAAACAGGTAGGTCTGGTCCTGGCGGAAGAAGCGCTCGATCTTGATGTCGTAGTGAATCACGTCGCCAACGACCGGCAGGCCGCGGTGGAAAGTGACCACCGCATCGAGCAGGCGATAGACCGCCTTGCCCTTGCTGATAAAGTCGATCCCCAGGTAGCCGGAGAGAAAGAGGTCGGCTTGGCCCGCTTCGACGGCCACGCAGGTGGGAATGCGGCCGCCGTCGAGGTACCAGCGGTCGGCGGTAACATCGTGCTCGGTGACGACCCGACCGTGGGTCATGGAGCGCGGTTCCCCCTCGACGGTGAGAATACGGTCGACCAGCATCAACGGCTCGTCGGGCAGCCGCACCCGGGTCGGGTAGCTGTCGACCTCGGCGAACTCCGGCCCGAGCATCTTGGCGATGGAGCCGATGGCGAACTCCATGCACATCTCGCGGTTGAAGGCGGGTTCAGGGACCGGGGGCTGGGGGCTGGGGGCTGGCGATTGCAAAACGCCCCCTGGAACCGGTTCTCCATTGGCCATCAGCTGCTCGAGCAGGGACATCTGCAGGGCGATGTTCTCCGACATCGCCTGACTGAGGGTATCGGAAAAGCGCAGAAAAGCCTTGTGGGATTCGGCGTTTCTGGCGGTGGCCTGCTGCAGCTGTTTTAACAGGGGATTCTCCATGGTCGATTGCTCTTGGGCTGCGGGGGAAAACTCCGGACGGCGTGTCGCCGCAGGGGCGAACTCGCCCACTGGGGGGGGAGACAGCGGCGTTGCGGGCGCCACCGGGCGCATTTGGGCCACGGGGGCGGCTGAAACTTCCGCCGCAGGCGGGATGACAGGTTTCGGTTTGGGCTTCGGCACCACAGGGGCAAAGGGTGCGCCGCCGATCGGGGCGTGGATGCGGATCCCTGCGGCCTTCGGTTCGGGAGCAACCGCGGGATAGAGGGCGCCAAGGTCGACCGGCACCCGCTCGGCCAGGCAGTTGGCCAGCAGCCGAAGAATCAGCGAGGTCGGCTCCTGCCCCGGAAAACAAACGGCCCGGACCATGTGGGGGCGATCGCCGAGAATCCGGCCGATCATGCGGCTGCAGGAATTGCCCGGTCCCATTTCGAGAAAAATGCGGATGCCGTCCTGGTAGGCCTGCTCGATCACCCGGGTGTAGTCGACGGTGCCGAGGGCCTGGCCGAGGATGGCGTCGGCGATGCTCTCCTTGTCAAGCTCGTAGCTCTTGCCGAGGGCGCAGCTGTAGAAGGTGATCCCTTCGGGGGGGGTCGTTTCGAAGCGGTGCAGCTCCCGGTAGGGGTGGGCCGATTTTTGCGCCACCTCGCAGTGGACGGTGGTCACCCCCTGCAGACGGAAGAAGTGGCAGCCGAGCGTCTCGACAACCTTTTCCACCGATTGCCGGTCGCCGCCGATTACGCACTCCTGGTAGGTGTTGATGATCAGCAGGTAAGCCCGCCGATGGCCTTGCAGGGCCTTTTTGACCTTGGCGGCTGGGGCATCGACGATCCCCAGGGTCCAGTCGACTTTCTGGCCGGGCTTGAGTCCCCAGGTCTGCCGGGCCGAGCTGCACTCACCAGCCAGCTGCTCGGTGAAGAGGGTCGATTCACCCAGGCGCCGCGACATGCCGTCGCGGTCCTTCCAGGCACCGAAGGAGAAGAGCCCGGCCGACTCGCCGAGGCTGTAGCCGCTCACCGCCTGGGGCTCGATGCCGAAGCTGCGAACCAGGTCGCTGACCGCGGTTCCCAGGGCGACCTGGGCAATGACCAGAGAATTATGATCATCGTGGATCGTCTCGGCCAGGGCCTCCCTCCAGAAATGCTGAGGAAGAAACTGGCCGGCGAGGTAGCGGCTCCCTGCATCCTGATGGCGGTAGATGTCGGGCCAGCGGGCCGAGAGTTCGCGTCCCATACCGGCAAAGTGGTTGCCCGATCCGGGAAAGACGAAGGCGACCTTCCCCGCGGGCGCCAGCGGAGCCGGACAGTAAAAGAGCCGGTCCCGCACGGCGGCGGAGAGGGAAGTCCCCCCGTTGGAGCCGATTGCCTGATCGGGATTCTCGCTCAGAGACTCGCTGGCATGAGCGAGTTGGGCGAGCAGATCTTCGCGGCTGGCAGCGACCATGGCAATGCAGTGTTTTTTCGACACATCGCAGGGCGACTCCAGCAGCCAGCGCGCGGCCAGTGCCTCCATCTCCCCCTGCGGCGCCTGGTCGGCAAAGCTCTTCAGCTGCTCAACTTTCTCCTGCAGCCCCTGTACGGTGTCGGCTTCGAGAGCAAAAATCCCTTCTTCGAGCGGCCCCAGGGGCCGGGTGGAGACCACCGGCCCGGTCCCTTTCGGCTTTTCGTCATAACCTTCGAGCAGAGCGTGGGAGCAGGTGCCATCGACCCCGAGAGAACTGACCAGCGCCCTGCGCGGGCCGTCGGCCCGGTTGCGCAGCCAGTACTGGGGGGCGGTCGGAATGATGAAGCTGCGCTTGCCGCGAATCCATTCGTAGCGGGGAGTTTGAACGCCCCGCAGCGGCGGGATGATCTGCCGATCGAGACAGAGGGCCGCCTTGATCAGCGAGGCCAGGCCGGAGGCGCCCCCGGCATGTCCGATGTCGGCCTTGACGCTGCCAACGTAGCAGGGATTGGGGTTCTCCCGGGCTGCGAAAAAGCCGCCGAGGGCGTTGGCTTCCATCTCGTCCTCCACCGGAAGGCCGCTGCCGTGGGTCTCCAGGTAGGTCACCGACTCCGGTTTGCTGTTGCCATCGGCGCAGGCCCGCTCCAGGGCCAGGGAATAGACGCACTTCTCCGCTCCGGGATTGTCCATCGCCCCGCCGGTGGCGGTTCCGACCCCCTTGATCACCGCGTAGATGCGGTCACCGTCCTGCTGGGCATCTTCAAGGCGCTTGAGAACCACCGCCGCGGCTCCCTCGCCGATGATGGTGCCGTCAGCCTCTTTGTCGAACGGACGGATCTTTCCCGAAGGAGAGTAGGGGCGTCCGGCGTGCTGCCCGAGCACCGAACGCAGGTCGCCGCTCATGTCGGCGGCCCCGACCAGGGCGCGGTTGATGGATCCTTCCTGCAGGGCGCGGATCGCCACCTCGAGGGCGCGCAGCCCTGAATTCTCCTCGCTGGAGAGGGTGAAACTCGGGCCGCCGATGCGGAATTCCTTAGCCACCCGGCTGGCGACGATACTCCCCAGGGCCCCCATGACCCGGTTGGCAGTCAGCGGCGGTCCGGCACTATTGCGCAGTGAAGCGACCCATTCGTCAATTTCCGCTGCGGAGAGATCGAGACCGAGCTCTTCGGCCCAGATGCGCGCCATCTTCTGGATGCCCCAGCGGAAACTGAAGCTGGTGGCGTTGAGGTCGAGTCCGGTGCCGATAAAGACCCCGGTAAAGAGAAGATCTTCGTTTTTGAGACCGGCATTTTTCAGCGCCTCATCGGCCACCTTGAGCATCAGCAGCTGGCGGGGAAGCATTTCCTCGAGTTCGCGCGGGGGAATGCGGAACACCCCGGGCGACGAAAAGACCTCGGGGACGAAATGCCCCTTGAACTCGGCCGGGGCAAGGCCCGCCTGTTTGAACCAGTCGCACTTCTGAGCCCCCCACCAGGCGGCAGGAGAAACCGGCTCGATCTCGCGGGGGCTTCCCAGCACCCGCTGGCCGAACTCCCCCAGGGAACCCCAGGGGCCGAAGTGGGTCCCCATGCCGACGATAGCCACCGGCTGGTTTTTGCGCTGAAAGCTGGCAGGAAAGGCGACCGTGCTCTTGGCCGGTTTTTTCGGCACCCACTCCTCGATCAGCAAATGGGCGTTGATGCCGCCGAATCCGAAGGCACTGACCGCGGCGCGCCGCGGTTGACCCTTTTTGCGGCGCCCCCAAGAGGCCGGCTGGCCGAGAATGCGGAAAGGGCTGTCCTCGAGCCCCACCCCTTTGGCCGGGGTGGAAAAGTTGGCGGTCGGCGGAAGGGTCTCTTCCTTGAGGGCCAGCAGGGTCTTGATCAGGGCGGCCGATCCGGCTGCAGTGAGCAGGTGGCCGATGTTCGACTTGACCGAGCCGATCACGCACTGGCCGCGGCGCCATCCCTTTTCGCCCCACAAGGCTTTGAGGCTGGCGAACTCGACGGCGTCCCCCACCGGAGTACCGGTGGCGTGGCACTCGATCAGGTCGACGTCGGAAGGGGACCAGCCGGCCTGCTGATAGGCCGAACGCATGGCCCGCAGCTGCCCCTCGGAGACCGGCGCCAGCAGGCTGCCGCCAAGGTCGTTGGAGAGGCCGATGCCGCGGATGACGGCGTAGATGTGGTCGCCGTCGCGCACCGCGTCCTCGGTGCGCTTGAGCAAAAACATCCCGCACCCCTCGCCGACCACCAGGCCGTCGCCCTTCTGATCGAAGGGGGAGCAGGTCCCTGAGGGGGAGACGGCATGGAGCTGGGAAAATCCCATCTGGGTATAAAGGGAGTCGGGGCGGGAAAGCCCCCCGGTGAGCATGGCGTCGGCACGGCCTGAGGCGAGTTCGTCAAAAGCCAGCTTGATGGCGTAGAGCGACGAGGCGCAGGCGGCGTCGAGGGTGAAACTGGTGCCGCCGAGGCCGAGGGACTTGGCCAGCATCCCGGCCGGCAGGCCGGCCACGTAACGGTTGAGGGGGGCGGTGCCGGGCGCATCGGACTGCAGGGTTTTGCCGAGGAGTTTCTCCTCGAATGTCCGACCGAGAATCTCGCGGGACATGGCCGACGATTTTTCACTCGGCAGCGCCAGGTTGCCGATGATGACTCCGACCCGGTCCCGGTCGAGGTTTTCAGTAATGCCATCGCCAAAGGCGCGACGTCCGGCAACCAGCAGCAGCCGGAACATCGGGTCGAGGCCTTCGAGAAAACCCCGAGGGGCATCGACGCCTTCGCGGGTAAGATCGAGCATCTCGTCGTCGATGAAGCACGCCTGCTTCGAATAGACCTTATCGGCGGCTCCGACCGCCGGATCGAAGACCTCTTCGGGCTCGAGCAGCCAGCGTCCTTCGGGGGGGCGACGGGAGGTGTTGATCTTGCCCTTGATGTTTTCCCAGAAACGCTCCAGAGTCGGCGACTGGGGAAAGAGGCCGCCGACCCCGACAATCGCAACAGATTTTCCGTGCTTCATGCTCAGGCAGCTCCCTGCAGTTTGTTACGCTGGAAGCTTTCATTCAGGGAGGCGTCGATGACGCACTCGTAGTCCTCAAGGCGGGCGACCAGCTTTCCGGTGGTCGGATCGAGGAAGTCGATCTCCGCAGCAGCCTTGCTGGCACTCTGCCGGGTGACCCGCACCCGGATTTCGGCGCCGCTTTGGGGGAATGTTTCCCCGTACTGGCGGTACCTTCCGGCGAAGACCGGCAGCGAAGCGGCGCGGTAGCGCTCGAAACTCCACAGGATCATCATCTGGAAACTGCTGTCAAGGGCCAGGGGATCGGCCAGCCAGGAATTGCGCAGCGGCTGAGCGATCCACTCTCCCGGCAGCGGCGCCGGACGGACCATCGAGGTAATGCCTTCCTCAGAGCAGCCGACCACCTCGCGGATACCGTGGAAATCGGGACCGTGAAAGAGACGGTCCGGCTTGTAGATATCATCCACCGAACGATTGTAAAGAGGCAGGTCGAGTTTTTCGCCAGCGGCCTTCCCTTCAGGAAGCCGGCCGGCCAGAACCATTTTGGCCCGGGAATGGACGAACTGCTTTCCGTCGGCGGAACACCCGGAGAGTTCGACCGGCACCACATGGAAGCCGTCGCTCTTTATCGCCTTGCCGGTCATGACCTGCAGGGTGTGTGTCTGGCCCTGCTCGAGGGTGACCCCCTTGAGAATGCGCAGGTCGTTGAAACCGTGAAAACGCAGG
Organism: uncultured Desulfuromonadales bacterium; assembly: GCA_945787285.1. Classification (GTDB taxonomy): domain Bacteria; phylum Desulfobacterota; class Desulfuromonadia; order Desulfuromonadales; family Trichloromonadaceae; genus CALZIC01. The sequence continues at coordinate 2,733 of CALZIC010000070.1, read as the reverse complement.
CCCGGATTGTTGTGAATGGCGCCGTGGGCCATCCACTCGATGATCATCGCCATGGGTAGCACCGCCTTGCCGTCGATCACGTGGGACCTGAGAAAGGGGTACTGGTCGATCGACATCTCCAGGTCGAAGGCCTTGGAGACGTAAATGTTCTCGTGGGACGGATTCTCACTGTCGGCGCTGGCCTCTTCGGTGGCGCCGAGAATGACGATTTCCACCGGCCCTCCGGCGGGTGTGGCGATCTCCTGGACCAGGTAGTCGGCACCGGCCGCAAGGTCGATGACCCCGACCCCTTCCTGCTCGAAAACCTTCTTCAACGCCGGGGTGACCATGCCGCCGTCCCAGGGGCCCCAGTTCAGCGAGAGGACCCGGCAGGAGGGGCGCAGGCGGGCCTGCTCCTGGGCCATTTTGTTCAGCACCTCGTTGGCCACGGCGTAATCGACCTGGCCGGTGCGGCCAAAGCGGCCGGTAGAGGAGGAGAACATGACCATGAATTTCAGATCGTCCTCCTGCACCGCGGCAAGCAGGGCGCGCAGTCCGTCAATCTTGGTCGAGTAGACCGTCTCGAACTGCTCGGCGGTCTTGTCGGCGATCAACCGGTCTGCCAGCACCCCGGCACCGTGGATCAGCCCCCGGATCGGACCGAACTGGCTGCGGGCCTCCCCGATCACGGTGACGACGGCTTCGGCATCGCGCAGATCGACGGAGCGATAGACGGCCTCGCCTCCGGCCTGACGGATGCGCTGGAGATTGGCGAGTATTTCCCGATTGGCAAGGATGGCCTGGTACTGCCGGGCGACATCCCTGGGCTTCATGGGGACAGAGGAATTTGCGATCAAAGCCTTCTTGATCTCTCCTTCGCCGGTGAGACCGGCAAGCCAGGCCGGATCGGCCTCAGGTGCGTTGCTTCGACCGAGCAGCAGCAGGGTTGCCTTGCTGGAGGCGGCCAGGGTCACAGCGACCTCGGCGGTCACCCCGCGAGCACCGCCGCTGATCACCACCACATCCCCCTGGGCAACGGGCGCGTCCAGCTGGCTGCTCAAAGGGACAGTCGAGAGTTTGAGGGCGTGCCGCCCCTTGGCCGAAAGGCCGACTTCCCCCGGACCGTCGGTGAAAAACTCCTCGACGATCGCATCGGCCGGCTCAGCCAGATCAGTGGCCAGATCGAGCGCCTTGCTGCGGACCTTTTTCCATTCGTGGCCGGCCGTCTTGGCCAGGCCGGCCAGCCCGCCGGAGACGGGATCGACCGGTGTTTCGGCGGGAGACAGGCCGAAGCTGCCGTTGAGACGGCAGACGGTGGCCAGCACGGCGGTGCCGGTTTCGGCCGCGCGGTTCAGGGCCGGTCCCGCCAGTTGCACCAGCTTGAAGGCCTTCTGCAAAAAGCGGTCATCGGCGCCTGAGGCCGGAGATAAGAGAATCAGTCCCGAAAGGGCCCCGGGGACAGCAGGCATGCCTTCAGCGGAAAGATCGACCTTGACCGGGGCGAGCCCCATGGTTGTCAGCCGGTCGCAGACCGCCTTGCACAGGTCGGAGCCGTCGTCGCTGACCCAGACCTGGGCGCCGTCGGCGAGAGCCAGGGTGCTGCGGGAGCTTTTCGGCTGCAGGGGAACCACCTTCAGCACCTGACGTTCGACCCCCCTGCCCGGCTGGATCTCGTCGTACACCGGGATATTGGCAGGGGCCGACTGGCCGGCTCCGGAGACACTGGCCAGAAAATCGACGATCTGGCCGACGGTCTGCAGGGTACCGAGGTGTTCGGGCTTAATCGGCGGAGCGCCGGGGAGCTTCTCCTGCAGCGCCGAGAGGATTTCGACCCGCTTGATCGAGTCGATGCCCAGGTCGGTGTCGAGGGCCATCTCGAGTTCGAGCATCTCCACCGGGTAGCCGGTCTTCTCGGCCATCACCGCAAGCAGGGTCACCGAGACGGCGTCCCGGTCGATAGCAGGCGCGGGGCTGGAGGCCGTGGACTGGGGGCTGGAAGAGGCGGCACTGCCTGTTGCGGCCAGATGCTCGACGATCTGCCCCAGGGTCTGCAACACTCCGAGGTCCTCGGGCTTGACCGCCGGGGCCTCGGGGAGTTTCTCCTGCAGCGCCGAGAGGATCTCGACCCGCTTGATCGAATCGATCCCCAGGTCGGTATCGAGGGCCATTTCCATTTCCAGCATCTCCACCGGATAGCCGGTCTTCTCGGCGATCACTTCGAGCAACGTCGTAGAAACCCTTCCGGAGTCAACTGCAGAAGAGGGGCTGGTGGCTGGGGGATGGGGGATGGAAGTTCCCAGCTCGGCGCCCAGGTGCTCGACGATCTGCCCCAGGGTCTGCAGGGTTCCGAGATCCTCCGGCTTGACCGCCGGGGCCTCGGGGAGTTTTTCCTGCAGCGCGGAGAGGATTTCTACCCGCTTGATCGAGTCGATGCCGAGATCGGTGTCGAGGGTCATCTCCATTTCCAGCATCTCAACCGGGTAGCCGGTTTTCTCGGCTATAACTGCGAGCAAAGTCGTTGAAACCCTGCCGGAGTCAACTGCAGGGGCTGGGGGCTGGGGGCTGGCGGTTGTCATGCTGACGGTCGCCATGCCGGCACCCAAGTGCTCGACGATCTGCCCCAGGGTCTGCAGGGTGCCGAGGTCCTCGGGACGAACCGCCGGGGCCTCGGGGAGCTTTTCCTGCAGCGCCGAGAGGATCTCCACCCGCTTGATCGAATCGATGCCCAGGTCCGAATCGAGGGTCATCTCGAGT
>CALZIC010000069.1 GCA_945787285.1 uncultured Desulfuromonadales bacterium | reverse complement strand
ACCTTGACGATCAGCGACCCGAGCACCCCGGGAAAGGCATCGTCGACCCCGCCCAGGGCATTGGCCGCCACCCGGCCCTGCTTGTTGGCCGTCGAGCCGAGGGGGAGGTAGAGTTTTTTGCCGTCGATCAGCGATGTGACCTCGGCGCAGTCGCCGGCGGCGTAAATGGCCGGATCCGAGGTACGCATGCCCTCATCGACGGCTATCGCCCCGGTCGGGCCGAGCTTGAGACAGGCCTCGGCGGCCAGAGTCACCTCGGGACGCACCCCGATCGCCATTACCACCAAGTCAGCCGGGTAGCTCGCTTGGGCTGTCACCACCCGAGAAACCCTCCCCTTTTCACCTTCAAGACGCAGCAGCGGCTCGGCCAGCCGCACTTCGACGCCGTTCATCTTCAACTCCCGGTGAACCAGGCCGGCCAGGCCGGGGTCGAGGACGGAGCCCAACACCTGGTCCTGCATTTCGAGCAGGGTCACACCGACCCCCCGCTTAGCCAGGGCCTCGGCCATTTCGAGGCCGATCAGACCGCCGCCGACGACTACCGCCTTCTTGGCCGTTGCAATCCCGGCCTGCAGGCTCTCGGCATCGACCACCGTTTTAAGCGGATGAACCCCGGCCAGCCCGATCCCCTCGACAAGCGGCAGAATCGCCCGGCTGCCGGTAGCCAGCACCAGGCGATCGTAGGGAATCTCCAACAGATTGCCGGTGTCGAGATCCCTGACCCTGACCGAACCCGCCTTGCGGTCGACCGCCAGCACCTCGCTTGCCGGACGGACATCGATTCCCTTGACCTGCTCGAAAAAGGACTGATCCCTCAGCACCCCGGTCGGGGTGCGCATGACATCACTGACATCGTCGAACAGCCCTTCGAGGTAATAGGGCAAGGCGCAGGCGCCGTAGGAAAGGTGCCGCCCCCGCTCGAGAACGGTGATCCGCGCCTGCGGATCGAGGCGGCGAAGCCGGGAAGCCACTTTCATTCCGGCGGCCACACCGCCAACAACGACTATCTTCGGGGACTGCTCTGCCATGGGAACTGCTCCTTTTAATGGTATTTTTTATTTTTCAAATCATAGGACAGGAGCATAAACTTTTCAATCCGTATATTCATATTAATACCAACAATAGCCCGCCTCAAACGCAAAGAGGCAGGTCCCAACGGACCTGCCTCTTTTTCTTTATTCCTGTCGATCGCCTCTTTTAGTGAACCGCCGGAGCGCACTGTAAAAGCAACTGTTCAATATCGGCCTTTTGACTTTCGGTCAACGCATCGAAGCGTACCCCGCGCCGCCGCATCGGTATAAAGCCGTAATCGATTTCACAATCGGAGACCGCCTGAAACGGTATCTGGATCAAGCTCACTTCATCGCCGCAGACGATATCGACCGTTCCGGCGTCCTTCTCCAGCTTGTCGCTGCCAAGGTAGCGGAACGCGCACCCGCCGGTGCTGATATCGACAATGTGAAAGAGTGAGTCGGCAACGCCGTCCAGGCGAACCAGCGTGCGCCCCGGGGGCTTCAGGCGCTCTTCCTGTCGTCTCTCAAGGCTCATATCCGCAAGACCCTCTCTTGTTCTTGTAACATCCCTGTGAAACGCTCCGCGTCAAAGACAGTCGATCACACTTTTGTCAAAAGTAAACGACATGACAAGGTTAATTAGCAAAAAATGGGCCAACACACCGGAGGCCCGAAATCCCGCGTTTCCTCCTGCCCCCTAAAAATTACCGACAGTTCATACTCATTTTCTTTACAGTCCCAGGTTACACTGAGGCCGATTTCCGAGGCCTGCCAGGCGCGGCAGGGGGCGTCACTCCCCTTCGATATCGAGTTTAAAAAAGTCCCTTGCGGTCGGCTGCTGCTCGTCGAGGGCATAGCGGGTCGGGGCGGTCCCCGGGGCGAACACCTCGACATAGGCCTCGGGGCTGTCTTCAGGGGCCAGCAACCCGGTCACCGGGTCGATGGTACGAAACTCGATGGTGTCGGGGACCGGAAAGTGATGCGGGGGCATGTCCTTGACCGCCTCTTTCATAAAGGCCACCCAGGCCGGCGCGGCCGCCTTCGATCCGGTTTCCTTTTTGCCCAGGGGGCGCTCCTGATCGTAGCCGACCCACGAAACGGCGACCAGCTGCGGCACAAACCCGGCAAACCAGGCATCCTTGAGATCGTTGGTGGTGCCGGTCTTGCCGGCCGTGGGGCGGTCGAGTTCGCGGGCCCTCCAACCGGTACCGCTGCGCACCACGCTTTCCATCAGGTTGGTGGCCAGATAGGCCGTTTCGGGGGAAATGACCCGTTCGGCCGGCAGCCGGATCAAGCGCTGGTCTTCGGTCGGTCCACCGGGAAAATCGGCCGGGTCGGTCGATTCGAGAACCCGCCCGTCACGGTCGACAATCCGGTTGATGTACGAGGGCGTGATCCGCACCCCGCCGTTGGCAAAGACGCAGTAGGCGGTCGCCAGCTCGAGGGGGGTGACGGCCGATGAACCCAGCCCCAGAGTCAGGTCCCGGGCCAGGGGCGAGGTGATGCCGAGCTTTCTGGTGTAATTTGCGGCATAACCGACACCGATGTCCTCGAGCACCTTGATAGTGATGACATTCATCGACTTGGTCAGGGCGGTGCGGAAGGAGGTCGGACCGTAAAACTTCTTGCCGTAATTCCGCGGTTTCCATTCGGTCTCTTCCCCCGATTCCTTGGTCTCCCGGTAAATCAGCGGGGTATCGAGAATCATGGTGGCGGGGGTATAGCCCTTGTCGAGAGCCGCCGCATAGACGATCGGCTTGATCGCCGACCCCGGCAGGCGTCTCGCCTGGATGACCCGGTTGAACTGGCTCTGCAGAAAGTCATATCCCCCAACCATCGCCTTGAGCTGTCCGGTATGGGGGTCGAGTGCCACCAGGGCCCCCTGGGCCAGGGGCTGCTGCTGCAGACGAAGGATCCAGCCGCCATCCTCCCGCTGCTTTTCGAGCCGAACCCGCAGCAGCGAACCGACAGGCAGGCGGGTCTGTTCCGCCAGAGCGTTGCCGGTCGCCTCCTGCCCCCCTTCGACCACCTTCACCGGGCCGGCCCACTCGATCTGCTTCAGGGGGATCTCTCCGGACAAGTCACCGAAACGGACCTGCAGCGCCTGCTGGCCGGAGCCGCTGAGCACCCCCTCGATTTCGGCTCCCGCCTGGGGTGCCTTGCGGGCGAAGCCTTCCTGCTGATCGACCAGAAACGACTCGGTTTCCTCTGCCGTAAGGACCTTTTCCGGGCCCCGGTAGCCATGGCGCCGGTCGTGGTCGTGCAGGTTGTCCTGCACCCCCTTCTGGGCGGCCAGCTGCATGGCCAGATTCATGCTGGTGTAGACCTCGAGCCCTTCGTTATACAGGCGCTCCTTGCCGTAGGTCTCCTCGAGGTAGCGGCGGACCTGCTCGGTAAAGTAAGCCGCATCGCGGATATGGCTGTTGGTGCGCTGATGGATAACGACCTCTTCCTCGAGAGCCGCAGCGGCCTCTTCGGCCGTCACGTACCTCTCGTCAACCATGCGCCCGAGCACGTACTTCTGGCGCTCGCGGGCCCGGTCGAAATGGCGGTACGGCGAATAGCGGCTCGGGGCCTGGGGAAGGCCGGCCAGAATGGCGCATTCAGCCAGGGAGAGTTCCTCGACGTTTTTGTCGAAGTAGTTTTCCGCCGCAGCCTGCACCCCGTAGGCGCCGTGGCCGAGGTAGATCTGGTTCAGGTAGAGGTGAAGGATGCCGTCCTTGGACAGGGTGCGCTCCATGCGTGAGGCGAGGATCGCTTCCTTGAACTTGCGGGAGAACTTTCTTTCCGGGGTAAGCAGGAGGCTTTTGGCCACCTGTTGGGTGATGGTGCTTCCCCCCTGGACGATGCCGCCGGCCTTGATGTTCTTCAGGGCGGCGCGGGCGATCGACACCAGGTCAATCCCCTTGTGCTGAAAGAAATTGGAATCCTCGGCGGAGACGAATGCCTCGATCAACTGCCGGGGCATGCGCGAGACCGGAACGATGATCCTCCGCTCGCGGGAAAACTCGGCGATCACGGCGCCGTCATCGCTATAGACGCGGCTGATGATCGGCGGCCGGTAATCGGCCAGGGTATCGACCTTGGGCAGGGTGCGATTCACATAGAGGTAGGCCACGAGCAGGGCGACGACGCCGCCCAGGGCGATTCCCACCCCTGTAAACAACAGGTATCGTAAAACTCTGCGCATTTGCATAGACGACCAGGATCAATGGGTGGATAAAACCCGGATCCGTGAGATCGGGCAGAAAAAAAGTGTAAGTGCCAGGTCAGAACTCACGGTTTCAGGTAAAAGATCATTGATAACACACTCCCCCCTGCTGGGCAAATCTTTTGCCGACCGCCGGCCCCTGTGCTATAGTTTGAAGGTTAGGCCATTGGCCGCGACCCGCGAGTCAATGGCATTCACCAGGGCTCAGACAAGGCCCTTCCCCGATGCGGGGAAGGGTCCTTTGCGTCATGCCGATGGTCGATGCAGCAAACAAGAACAAGGAGCCCCCATGAACCGCCACACCAAAATCGTCGCCACGGTCGGACCCGCCAGTCAGTCGAAAGAGATGCTTCTGGCCCTCATGAAAGCCGGGGCGGACGTGTTCCGGCTCAACTTCTCCCATGGAGACCATGCCGGCAAGGCCGAGATCATCGCCCGACTTCGCGACCTCTCCATCCAGCGCAGACAGGCGGTGGCCATCCTCGGCGACCTGCAGGGGCCGAAGATCCGCACCGGGCAGATGCAGGGGGGAAGCCTTGAGCTGAGGGCCGGCCAGGAGGTGACAATCACCACCCGGGAAGTTCTCGGCGCAGGAACGCTGATCCCCACCAGCTACCCCGACCTGCCCCGCGACGTCAAGCCGGGAGACAGCATCCTGCTCGACGACGGGCTGATGGAGCTCGAAGTGCTCGGGGTCGAGGCCGATGAGGTGGCCTGCCGGGTGCGCTTCGGCGGAACCCTCAAGGACCGCAAAGGGATCAACCTGCCGGGGGCCAAGGTCTCCATCCCGGCGCTGACCGAAAAGGACCGCGAGGACCTGCGGTTCTGCATCGAGCAGGAAATCGACTACATCGCCCTCTCCTTCGTCCGCCAGGCCTCCGACGTTATCGAGCTCAAGGACATCCTCCATCGCGAAAAGAGCCCCGCCAAGGTCATCGCCAAGATCGAAAAACCCCAGGCCGTGGAAGACTTCGACGCCATCCTCGAAGCGGCCGACGGCATCATGGTGGCCCGCGGCGACCTCGGCGTGGAAATCAGTCCGGAAAAAGTCCCGCTGATTCAGAAGCGGATCATCCGCCAGTGCAATGAAGCGGGCAAACCGGTCATCACCGCCACCCAGATGCTCGAAAGCATGATCAGCAACCCGCGGCCGACCCGCGCCGAGACCTCCGACGTGGCCAACGCGATTCTCGACGGCACCGATGCGGTGATGCTCTCGGCCGAGACCGCCTCGGGCAAGTACCCTGTCGAGGCCGTTTCGCTGATGGTTCGGGTGGCCCGCGATGTGGAGCAGGACCCGGTACTCAAGGAGAAGGCGCTCCGCCCCATGCCGCTGGTCCGCGGCTACCGGCGCCTCCCCGAGGCCATCAGCCAGGCCGCCTGCCGGGTGGCCGAAAACGTCGGCGCGGCGGCGATCCTCGCCTTCACCCAGACCGGCAGCACCGCCGCCCTGGTCGCCAAGTACAGGCCGGACCTGCCGATCTATGCCGTCACCCCCTCGCACCTGGTCCGCCGAAAAATGGCCCTCTATGCCGGGGTCCGCTCCATCCGGGTCGACATCGAAGGGGACACCGAGGCGCAGATCCGCTCGGTGGAGGCGGTGGTTCTGGCCGCCGGCGTCCTCAAAAAGGGAGACGTGGTCGTCATCACCATGGGGAGCCCCGTCTCGGCACCCGGCACCACCAACCTGATGAAGGTGCACCGGCTCGGCACCGGCAATTTTTACGAGGTGCACTAAAGTCAGTGGTCAGTGGTCAGTGGTCGGTATTGTAGGGTGGGCCCGGCCCACCGCAAACGATTTCTATGAAGAGGTAAATGTTTATGAGCAAGAAAGCCGTGGTTCTTTACAGTGGCGGACTCGATTCGACCACCTGCATGGCGCTCGCCCGGGCCGAGGGGTTTGACGCCTACGCCATGAGTTTCGCCTACGGCCAGCGTCACAGCATCGAACTGACCCGGGCCCGCGAGTACGCCCCCCAGGTCGGGGCGGCGCAGCACCAGCTGGTCGAAATCGACCTGCGGCGCATCGGCGGCAGCGCCCTGACCTCGGACCAGGCGGTCCCCAAGGGGCGCGACATCGACGAAAGCATCCCGGTCACCTACGTGCCGGCGCGCAACACCATCTTTCTGTCCTTCGCCCTCGGCTGGGCCGAAGTACTGGGGGCCTCCGACATCTTCATCGGTGTCAACGCCCTCGATTACTCGGGCTACCCCGACTGCCGCCCCGAATACATCGCCGCCTTCGAAGCGATGGCCAACCTCGCCACCAAGGCGGCGGTCGAGGGACAGGGACGCTACCGCATCCACACCCCGCTGATCGACCTGAGCAAGGGGCAGATCATCCGCAAGGGGCTCGAGCTCGGGGTCGACTACCGCCTGACCCATTCCTGCTACGACCCCAGCCCGGAAGGACTGGCCTGCGGCGAGTGCGACTCTTGCCTGCTGCGCCTCAAGGGGTTCGCCGAGGTGGGGATCAAGGATCCGGTCGAGTATAAATAGCTATCAGCTTTCAGCGGTCAGACTTCAGCAACGGCAATAGGCCAAACATAACCTTTCAGCGTTAAGGCCAAAGGCCTTCTTTAAGCCCTGAGGTTTTATCTGACCGCTGACAGCTGACCGCTAACAGCTTATTTCAAAAGAGGTTTTCCAATGCCCAAAATGCCCGACCTTCAGAAATCGCCGGACACCCGCAACATCGCCATCGACAAGGTGGGGGTCAAGAACATCCGCTACCCCATCGTGGTGATGGACAAAAGCAAGGAGCGCCAGCATACGGTGGCCCGGGTCAACATGTACGTCGATTTGCCCCACCAGTTCAAGGGGACCCACATGAGCCGGTTCATCGAGATTCTCAACCGCTATCACGGCGAAATCAGCATCGAGAGCCTCGACACCATCCTCAAGGAAATGAAGGAACGACTCGAGGCCTCCTGTGCCCATGTGGAACTCGAGTTCCCCTACTTTATCGAAAAATCGGCCCCGGTCTCCCGCTCCCGCGGGCTGATGGAATACCAGTGCCGCATGTGCGGCATCCTCGGCGAAGAGACCGACTTCATCCTCGGGGTCACGGTGCCGGTCACCTCCCTTTGCCCCTGCTCCAAGGAGATCAGCGAGCGCGGCGCTCACAACCAGCGCAGCGCCATCAACATCGAGATTCGCTACAACGGCCACATCTGGCTCGAAGACCTCATCGAATGGGTTGAATCGTGCGCCAGCTCGCCGGTCTATTCGCTGCTCAAGCGCGAGGACGAAAAGGCGGTGACCGAGCAGGCCTACGACAACCCGATGTTCGTCGAGGACATGGTAAGAGCGGTCACCGAAAAACTTGCCGGGGTCGAACAGATCGTCTGGTTCAAAATCGAATGCGAAAACTTCGAATCGATCCATAACCATTCGGCCTACGCGCTGATCGAACAGAACCGGCGCTGAGTCTGTGGATAAGCCTGTGAACAGAGTGGATAACCTGCAAATATCCTTGCCTGACCAGGGTGGAGCCCCCCCCGTTCTGGGAATCTTCGCCAAGGAGCCGGTGCCGGGAAAGGTCAAGACCCGGCTCAGCCCCCCCCTGTCAGCCGTGGAGGCCGCCGCCCTTTACCGGGTCAGCCTTGAAGAAACTTTGTCGTCAATGGGCGTCACATCAGCGTTACTGGTCATCTTCTACGATGGCAGCGAAACGTTTTTCCGCGCCGCGTTTCCAGGCGTCGCCCTGATTTGCCAGGGGGAAGGGGACCTCGGAGACCGCCTCGACCGGGCCTTCCGCACCCTTTTCGACAAGGGCGTGGCCGCGGCCGCCATCATCGGCTCCGACAGCCCGGACCTCCCGCCGGCCCTCGCCGAGGAGGCCTTTGCCGCCCTACACCAGCACGACTGCGTGATCGCTCCGTCCCGCGACGGCGGCTACGTCCTTGTCGGTCAGCGACGACACCACCCAGAACTGTTCCGGAACATTTGCTGGAGCAGCAGCCGGGTTCTCGAGCAGACCCGCCAGAATGCGGCAGAGCTGCCGATCAGCTACCGCGAACTTGGCAGCTGGGAGGACATCGACGACCTTCCCTCGCTGCGCCGGTTCGTCGAACGCTCTCCCCACTCGGCGACCGCCCGCTTCGCCGTCACCCACAACCTGGTGGAGGCCCCATGAGCGAGGCCCTGAACGACCTGGCCATTATCGAGCAGGCCCTGCTCCTGCCCTGCGGAGAGGACCGCGAGCGCAGGTTCCGAGAAGACCCGCGCCTGCCGCGAATTTTTCCGGAGCTCTACGCACTGGCCGATATTCCCCAGCGCCCCGACTACCACCCCGAGGGGGACGTGCTGACCCATACCCTGCTCGCCATCCGCCACCTGCCGCAGCGACCCGGCCGGGTTCTGGCCTGGGGGACGCTGCTGCACGATATCGGCAAACTGCAGACGACCCGGGAAATCGACGGCTGCATCCGCTCCTTCGGCCACGACCGGGAGGGGGTCATACTGGCGCAGCAGATTCTCGCCCGCCTCGGCATGCCCGAGCCGGAAATCGCCCCCATCTGCTGGCTGGTCCGCCACCACATGTTCGCCCTGAGCTGGCAGATCCGCGACCAACAGGCGCTAACCCGGCGCCACTGGCGGTTCATCGCCGATCCTTGCTTCCCCCACCTGCTCGAACTGATGACCGCCGATGCCATGGCCGCCGGAGCCAACCCGACCAAGCTGGCCGACGCCGATTTTTACCGCCAGGCCCTAAGACAGCTCCCTGCCGAGCCGACCCATGAATAGCCCGACAGCCAGCCAGCGCCCCCCTTTTGTCGCCGGAAGACCACACCCCGCCGACCGACAAGGCCATTGACTTGCTTTGTGCAATGGCCGATAATTCGCCCACGTTCGCCCCCCAGGGGGTGGCTCGATCACTGCAAACAACCCACTGGGTTTTTATAACGGGGAGGTATTAACCGTGGATCTGATTCTCGGCGCCGGACCGGTCGTCAAACTGGTACTGGCGGTTCTCGTCTACTTTTCAGTCGTCTCCTGGGCGATCATTTTCTTCAAACTCCGGGTCATCCAGCGGGCCACCCGCGACTCGGAACGCTTCCTCGACTTTTTCTGGGCCAAGAAACGCTTTGACGCCATCGGCCAGGGTCTCAGGGACTATGCCCACTCTCCGCTGACCGTGCTGTTTCGCGAAGGGTACCAGGAGCTGCTCAAGAGCCAGGGCAAGCGCCCCGGCGAAGAAGATGAGGGACTGGTCGCCGACCTCGGCGGCGCAGAAAACGTGGAGCGTGCCCTGCGCCGGGCCATGACCCAGGAAACCCACCGCCTGGAGAAGTTTCTCACCTTTCTCGCCACCACCGGCTCCACCGCCCCCTTCATCGGCCTGTTCGGCACGGTGTGGGGGATCATGGACGCCTTTCGCGGCATCGGCAAGACCGGCAGCGCCTCGCTGGCGGTGGTCGCCCCGGGCATTTCCGAAGCGCTGGTGGCCACCGCCATCGGCCTGGTGGCCGCCATCCCCGCGGTCATGGCCTACAATCATTTCGTCAATAAAGTCAACGTGCTGACCGGGGAAATGGACAACTTCAGCCAGGAGTTTCTCAACATTGTCCAACGCATGATGCGGAGGGGCTAAATGGAAGTCGGACGCCGGGAAAGCGGACGCAGCACCCTGTCCCAGATCAATGTCACCCCCTTTGTCGATGTCATGCTGGTGCTACTGGTCATTTTCATGGTCACCGCACCGATGATGGAACAGGGGGTCGACGTCAACCTCCCCGAGGTCGAAAACGCCCCCAATCTCGAAGCGGCCAAAGAATCGCTGATCGTCACCGTCGAGAAAAGCGGCGCCATCTCCATCGGCCGCACCAAGGTGCCGAACGCGACCAAGCTGACCCCGGTGCTGCAGCAGGTTCTCAAGGGGAACACCGAACGCCACGTTCTGCTTGAGGCCGACCAGGACGTTCCCTACGGCAAGGTGGTGCAGGTGATGGCGGCGATCAAGCGGGCCGGCGTGAAGAAACTCGGCATGGTTTCCCAGGAACCGCAGTCCTGACCCTGTAGCGACAGGCCCGGAAAACAGATACCCCTATGGCACAAGAGCAGCAACAGAAGGAGGAAACCACAGGGCATGCCGATCCCGGA
>CALZIC010000068.1 GCA_945787285.1 uncultured Desulfuromonadales bacterium | reverse complement strand
GATATGGCAAAACGAAACTTAAAACTTGGTGAAATGCTGTTGAAGGCGGGAATTATCGATGAATTCCAGCTGAACTCAGCCCTCTCGCATCAACGTCACTGGGGGGGGCAGATCGGCTCATCCCTCGTCAAGCTGGGGTATATCGGCGAGGAAAGGCTCCTCAAGTTTCTTGCTGAGCAGCTCAACCTCACCCGCATCGATTTGTCGAGCCTGACGATCCGCGATGTTGTTTTAAATTACGTCCCGGTGGAAAAAGCCCTGGAATACAATGTGATTCCGGTTGATCGAAAGGAATTGTACGGCACCGTCTGTCTGCTGGTGGCCATGTCGAATCCCACCGACCTTATCGTGATCGATTCCTTGCAGTTTGCCACCGGCTGCCGCATTCGTCCCGCCATCGCCTCGCGCAACGAGATCAAAGCTGCGATCGAGCGGTGCTACGGCAACTTGCCTACGACGCTTAAGAAACCGGCGAAAGCCCCCGGATTGGATGATAAGGTCTGGGAAGAGCGGGAAGCGGAACAGACTCCTGTTGTGGACAAGGCGTTTTACACTCCGATGACAAGCGACGAGAAACTCGATCAACTTCTGAAATTCCTCCTCGAAAAGGGGATTCTGTCTGCCGCTGAATACGAGCAGTTCAAATAGCCTCGCTGCGGCCGAGAATTCGCTGCGGCCGAGAATCTATTGAGAGAAGAAGATTATGGCGACATCTTTCTGGCGACATGTTTTCTGGGACCGTTTGCGTCGCAACCGCATGGCCATGACCGGCGCGGTTATCGTGCTTGGGATGTTTCTGCTCGCCGTGCTGGCTCCCGTGATCGCCGGCGACCCGGGGGCCATCAATATCGCCGATCGCCTTCTGGCGCCTTCCTGGCGGCACCCTCTCGGCACCGACGATCTCGGGCGAGATGTGCTGACCCGTATCTTCTACGGGGCGCGGATTTCCCTGCTGGTCGGTTTTGTGGCGGTCGGCATCGCCACCTTTATCGGTATTTGGTTGGGGGCCCTGGCCGGTTATTACGGTCGGTGGGTCGATTCACTGATCATGCGCTTCGTCGATATCATGCTCTGTTTTCCGACTTTTTTCCTGATCCTGGCTGTTATTGCTTTTCTCGAACCTTCCATCTGGAACATCATGATCATCATCGGCCTGACCGGGTGGATGGGGGTGGCCCGACTGGTCAGGGCGGAGTTTTTGTCCCTGCGTGAGCGCGATTTCGTCCTCGCCGGACGCGCCCTGGGGGCCTCCGATGCCCGTCTGATTTTCCGCCACATCCTCCCCAACGCCCTTTCCCCGGTGCTGGTATCGGCCACCCTGGGGGTGGCCGGCGCCATTCTCACCGAGAGCGCCCTGTCGTTTCTCGGTATCGGCGTTCAGCCCCCGACCCCTTCGTGGGGCAACATGCTGATCGCCGGCAAACAGACCCTCGGCACAGCCTGGTGGCTTTCGGCCTTTCCCGGCCTGGCCATCCTGATCACCGTGCTCGGCTACAACCTTCTCGGCGAAGGGATTCGCGACGCCCTCGACCCGCGTCTCAAGGAATAACCGGGTTCCGCTGCCCCTTCCGTTCTTCTATCCTCAACGGCTATTTACATGACCCATATTAAAATCGGCCGCAATGACCCGTGTCATTGCGGCAGCGGAAAAAAATTCAAAAAGTGCTGTCTCAACCAGGCTATGGATAACGCTCCGACTCCTGAACTCTCCCCCTCAGAACTGGTTCTGGCGCGGGGGCGGGCCTTTTCGCAAGGGGACTTTGCCTTCATCTATGACACCTACCATCCCGATTCCAATTTCCGGCAGCAGTTTCCGGATCGCCTCGCCTATATCCAATATGGCAATAACGCCCTGGGCAAGGACTTCACCATCGACGACTGCCGGGTGCTTCACGAGCGGGTCGAAAATGAAGAGGCGCGGGTGATTTTCTACCTGGCCACCACTTACCGGGGGCAGAAAGAAGAGGGCTTCGAGCTGTCTCTTTTTTACCAGACCGACGAAGGGTGGCGCTATCATTCGAGCCAGAAGCTTGGCCGGGACGAGTTTAACGGCAGCATCGAAGAGATCGGCTGGGACGACTTCGAAAAGGTCAAGGACAAGGTGTTTTTCTAGATGCAGATTATCGACGACAAGGTGATTGAGGCCCTGAGCCTCGAGGCGAGACAGAGTTCCCGCCTGCGTAAAAACCTCAACATTCACCAGGATTACGATGAGCCCTGCCAGCGTTTGCTCAACGCTGTGGAGCCCGGTTCCTACATCCGTCCCCACCGTCATCTCTCCCCGCCCAAGCCCGAGTGCTTTGTGCTGTTGCGGGGACGCCTGGCGATTGTGATCTTTGATGATCGGGGCGAGGTCGAGCGGGTGCTGGAGCTTTCTCGAGGCGCCGGGACCCTTGGCGCCGATATCCCTGACGGAACCTGGCATTCGATCGTATCTCTCGAAGCCGGATCGGTCTTTTTCGAGACTAAGCCCGGGCCCTATGTCCCTCTCTCCGACAAGGACTGGGCACCCTGGGCTCCCGCCGAAGGGGACCCGGAGGCCGCGGGCTACCTGGAGAGGCTTTTGCGGATTGTATCCCGCACCGGATAAATGACCACAGGAGGAGATGTGTCCCGGACCAACGCTTCCCGGGCCCATTGGGCCAGCCGACTGGGGTTCATTCTGGCGGCTGCCGGCAGCGCCATAGGGCTCGGCAATATCTGGAAGTTTCCCTACATCACCGGGCAGAATGGCGGGGGCGCTTTCGTCCTCGTCTACCTGGTCTGCGTGGTGCTGGTCGGTCTGCCGATCATGATGTCCGAATTTCTCATCGGCCGTCACGGCCAGCGCGACGCGGTGGGCTCCTTCGCCTCTCTCGAAGGGGCCGGCAGTCGCTGGTGCCTGGTCGGGTGGGGCGGGGTCGCGGCCTCCTTTATTCTGCTCTCCTTTTATTCGGTGGTCGCAGGCTGGAGCTTCGACTACGTGGTCAAGGCGGTTTCCGGCTCCCTGGCCGGGCGTAGCGCCGAGGAAATCGACGGGCTCTTCGGACAGCTCGTCTCTTCCCCGCTGCAGGTCATTCTCTGGCAGGCTTTTTTCGTGATCGGCACCGTCTCCATCGTGCTCGGGGGGGTTCGCGGCGGGATTGAGCGCTGGAGCAAGATCCTGATGCCGCTCCTCTTTCTGCTGCTGGTGCTCCTCTTCGTCCGCGGCATGCTCTCGCCCGGAGCCGGGGAGGCACTCGCCTTCATGTTCCGACCCGATTTTCACAAGCTGACCCCGACCGCCCTGCTTGAGGCCTTGGGGCACGCCTTCTTTACCCTCTCGCTGGGGGCAGGGACCATGATCACCTACGGTTCCTACCTCGACCGGGATGCCGACCTCTTTTCCCTCTCGCTGCGTATCACCCTGCTCGATACCGCGGTGGCCATGCTCTCCGGACTGGCCATCTTTTCGGTGGTTTTTGCCGCCGGACTGGAGCCGGGTGCCGGCCCGGGCCTGGTCTTTCAGACCATTCCCATCGTCTTTTCAGCCTTGCCATTCGGTTCGGCGCTGGCGGCCATCTTCTTTGTGCTGCTCGCTTTTGCGGCGCTGTCCTCATCGATTTCCATGCTCGAGGTCTCGGTTGCCTATTTGATCGATGAGAAGGGTTGGCCGCGCAAGGGGGCCACCGCCCTGGTGGGGGCGCTGGCCTTTCTGGTCGGCATCCCCTCGGCGCTTTCGTTTAACCTCTGGTCCGATGTCACCCCGCTTTTCGGCAAAACCTTCTTCGATTTCTTCGATGTCCTGGTGTCGTCTTACATGCTGCCGCTTGGCGGCCTGTTCGTCGCCATCTACGCCGGATGGTTCTGGAAGGGGGAGGAGGAAAAGAGTGAACTTGTGGGCAGGGTCGAGCGCCCCTGGCTGTTTCCGGTCTGGCATTTTCTGCTGCGCTATATCGCCCCTGCCGCCGTTCTCATGGTTTTGTTCAACCAGATCGGCCTGTTCCGGTGATGCCTGATGCCCGAACTGCCTGAAGTCGAAACCACCCGGCGCGGCATCGAACCGCTGGTTGCCGGCCGGACCGTCGCCGAGGTGGTCGTACGGGAGGCCCGGTTGCGGTGGCCTGTTCCGGATGACCTCAGCGCCGTCCTTGCCGGCCAGGTTATCCACCGGGTCGAGCGCCGGGCCAAGTATCTGCTGCTGCGCTGCGCTGCCGGAACGTTGATAATCCATCTCGGGATGAGCGGCTATCTGCGCTGGGTGTCTGCTGGTCAGCCGGCCAGCCGCCATGACCATATCGATATCCTTTTTACCGACGGGTCCTGTCTGCGCTACAACGATTCCCGGCGCTTTGGGTCCTTTCTCTGGGGGACCGGCGACCCCCGTGCCCACCCCCTGCTTGTCGGGCTCGGACCGGAGCCGCTCAGCGACGAAATGAGCGGGGAGTACCTCTACCGGCGCTCTCGAAACCGGAAACTGGCGGTCAAATCGTTTATTATGGATCAGCAGATGGTGGTCGGGGTCGGAAACATCTATGCCAACGAAGCGTTGTTCCAGGCCGGCATTGCCCCTGGACGCCAGGCAGGGCTGATCAGCCTGCAGCGCTACCGGCGGCTGGCCGATGCCATTGGCGAGGTGCTCGATCGCGCTATCGCGGCCGGAGGTTCGACCCTGCGTGATTTTCACGGCGCCGATGGTCGGCCCGGCTATTTTCCCCTGCAATTCCAGGTTTACGGCAGGGCCGGGGAGGGGTGCCCGGGGTGCGGGCGAGAGATCGAGCAGTTCCGCCTTGCCCAGCGCTCAACCTACTGCTGTCGTCACTGTCAGCGCTGAATGTTTTGCTCATTGAACCAGGGAGTTGCCATGGAAGGCTACCGTTTCACCATCGCCTACACCGTTCGGGTGGCCGACGTCAATTATGGCGGGCACGTTTCGAACGCCGCCGTGCTGAATTTCTTTCAGGATGCCCGCATCGCCTACCTGGCGGGCCTCGGTCCCTTCGGTGAACTCGATATTGGGGAGGGGCGCGGTATCATACTCCCTGAGGCGCATGTCCGGTACCTTGGAGAGATGTTTCTCGGCGATGAACTGCAGATCGGGGTGCGGGTCACCGAAGTCCGCAATTCGGCCTTTGTGATGGAATATTGCATTGAGCGCGGCGGCGAGGCGACAGCCGAAGGAACGACTCATCTTATCGCCTTCGATTACCAGCGGCGCAAAGCCTGCCGGCTGCCGTCGGTTTTTCGTACCTTACTGACCGGTTTTGAGGGGAGTGAAGCATGAGCGAGATAAGGGTCTGCAAGGCCTGCGGTTACGGACGGGGATTTCATGTCTATTTTAGAGACGCTGAAGAAGGGCATCGCATCGGTCTTATCTGTCCAAGCTGCGGACAGTCCTATGACCTCGGGTGGTTTGCGCCAGATGTCGACGGCACGGTGACAGAAGGGCCGGTGTTCAAATCGTAGGCGACGATTCTTTTCATTGTTTGAATTGGTTACGATTCCGGCAAGGGATCTGTAATGAAAAAGGTACTGACAATACACGAGGCCTTCAGAAGGGGCGACCTTGAAACCCTGAAGTCGGCTCTCGGTGATCCCACCGGTTTCCCCAACACGCGCGAAACGCCTATGGCTATCGGGACGATCCTGGAGTATGCCATTTATCACAGCCCGGTACCGTTGATACAAACCCTTCTCGAGCTCGGAGCCGACCCCAACTTTGATGACGGCTGTGGTTTCCCCTCCATCATCGCGGCCCTTTCGAGCGAACGATCCGACAAACTGGAAATCATCGACCTGCTCCTTCGCTTTGGCGCCGATATTCAACAGCACGGGGTCAACGACTGGACCCCCCTGCATTACGCCGCCGCCGGCAACGATGCAAAAGCCATGGCCTTTTTGTTGTCGCGAAAGGCCGACCCGCAGGCGAGAACGCGTATCGATGACTATGCCACCCCGCTGGAGGAAGCCGAGATCCTGGGCTGCACCGAAGCGGTGGCAACGTTGAAAAAACTACTAGGAGGCTGTCCGACAATAGGGCCGAAGCGAAAATCCAGAAGTTTGTGAACAGATTTTGGGTCGTTTGAGAGCTCATAGCCGTAGCTATGGGCCGAAAAGGAACCGAAATATGAGCCAAACAGCTGGGTTTGCAGCCGGTCTCTAATTGTCGGACAGCCTCCTAGGGCAATAACGGGGAAGGAAAAAACAGCGGCGGGTATCCGGCCAGCAACATGGGGCGGATCGTTTTCGGGATGGGGGAAACATGCGCATCGGCATCGATCTGGGGGGAACCAAAACGGAAATCATCGTTCTCGATTCGGGGGGCGAGGTCCGGCTTCGGCGACGCACGCCGACCACCCAGGGCGATTATGCGGCAACCCTGCGCACCCTGCGGGAGCTGGTGGAGGGGGCCGAGATGGAGGTAGGCTGCCGCTGCAGTGTCGGTATCGGCATCCCTGGGGTCACCTCGCCGGTCACCGGGCTGGTGAAGAACGCCAACTCCACCTGGCTGATCGGCCGGCCCCTGGAGGCGGACCTCTCGAAGCTGCTGCAGCGGCCGATCCGACTGGCCAACGACGCCAACTGCTTCGCCCTCTCCGAAGCGGTCGACGGGGCAGGGGCCGGGGCCGATGTGGTCTTCGGGGTGATTCTCGGGACCGGGGTCGGCGGCGGGATCGTGGTCAAAGGGCAGGTGCTTACCGGCGGTAACGCCATCGCCGGCGAATGGGGACACAACCCGCTCCCCTGGCCTCAGGATGAGGAGCGCCCCGGCCCGCGCTGCTACTGCGGCCGCCAGGGGTGCATCGAGACCTTCCTCTCAGGCCCCGCCCTTGCCGCCGACCACCTCAGGCAAAGCGGCGAAGATCTCACCGCGGAACAGATCGCCGCAACGCCCAGCGGCAACGCCACTCTTGAGCGTTACGCCGACCGGTTGGCCCGGGCTCTGTCCAGCATCATCAACCTGCTCGACCCGGAGATCATTGTCCTTGGCGGCGGACTCTCCCACATAGACCCGCTCTACCGGCAGGTACCCACGTTGTGGGAACCCTGGATTTTTTCAGACCATATCCGCACCCGCCTGGTATGCAACAAGCATGGCGACTCGAGCGGCGTGCGCGGCGCCGCCTGGCTCTGGCCTGCGGAGAGTCTGGCCTCTTGATGTCTGGTTTTGTCCACCCCATCGTGGTTGAAAAGCAGTCTTAAACAGTTGAAGCCTGCAACCCTCAAAGGGTTGCAGGCTTTTTTTTGGTTTGACTTCTTCTTGAGCGACTCTCAGCCTGGCTGGTTTGAGGCAGAGAGCCAGGGTGGGGAAATAGAGGGGGCGGGGTGCGAGGTGTCGCTGTGCAACCGTTAATGCCGGGGCAAGGACCATCCTGATCGCACCGTCATTTCTCAAAGGCGACGACCCTGTTGCGCCCCTGTTCTTTCCCTCGGTAAAGTGCCTGGTCGGCACTGTTGGTCAGGGTTTCTGCGTCCTCGCCTGCACTCGGGTAGTTGGCAATGCCGATGGTCAGGGTGACCTTGCCTCCGGGCTGCTTTTCTCTGCCGGCAAAAGGATAGCTTTCGATCATCGTGCGAATGTCTTCGGCGAGAGCGAAGGACTCTTCCGGGGACAGTTCCGGGAGAATGACCGTGAACTCTTCGCCTCCGTAACGCGCCACGATATCCGACTTTCTCAGGACGGAGCCTATTTCTTTGGCAAAAGTTTGCAGCAACCTGTCACCTGCCTGGTGGCCGCAGGAGTCATTGTAGTTCTTGAAATGATCGAGGTCCATGAATAGCAGTGAAAAGACCCGGCCGTAGCGCTTGGAGCGGACAACCTCAACCTCCAATGCCTCTTTGAAATAGCTGTGGTTGTACAGCCCGGTCAGTCCGTCCCGGATGACCTGCTCCTGCAGGGATTTATTGGCCATGGCCATGCCTTTATTTTTTCTCTCAAGTTCGGCGATGAGCCGGCGTTCCTTGCGGATTCGGCAGAAGTTTTCGAAGGCTCGGCCAATGATGACCGGAGCAATTTCAAGGTTGTCGGTTGGGGCGTGCAGGCAATCGAAGGCCCCGGCACGAAGCGCTGCGATGGATGCGTCCAGCGCGGTTTGTTCTGTGATCAGGACCACCTCGCTGTCGGACTGAATTCTCTTGACCCTTTGCAGCAGCTCCATGCCATTTTCGTCCGGCAACTCGAGATCAGTAACAACCACCGGATACGGATTCTGGTCGAAATATTCCAGGGCGACCTCCGCCGACTCGGCAACTTTGACCTCATAACCCTGGTCCTCTAGGGCACGGCTCAGGTCGCAGCGCAAGCTTTCGCTTTTCCCCACCACCAGTATTCTGGGCTTAGGCTTGTCCAAGAAGTCGAGTTGTTGTTTTTTCTCCGGAGTTGCAAGGGGAGTCTGGCAGCTTTGGGTCATGGAATGGCCGCCCTTTTTCCGTGAGGCCTTGAGGGCATTTTCCGCCTCTTGAAGCAGAAAGGAGGTGTCCCGACCGTCGGCGGGACAGGAGGCTGTGCCGTAGCAGAAATTGATTTCGTAATCTTCTTTGTCTTCTAGGGTGTTAAAGGGGAAATGTTCGACCAGGTCGCAGATGTGGTTGACAACGTAGGTGGCCGCGTCTTTGTCGGTTTCGGGAAGCAGGAGCCCTAAGGTGTTGGGTCGGTAAAGGGTAATCAGGTCCGAACGGCGAAAGCGGGATTGCAGGGCTTGGGCCAGCTGCAGTCGCTTTTCCTGGAGAAGCCAGGGGGTCGTCCTGGTTTCCAGTGAGGTGTGGATTTCGATAAGCAGTACCGAGAAGGGCCGGTTATATTGCAACGACCTGATCAGTTCCCTGCCAAGGGACTCGTGAAAATGAAGCTGGTCATGGAGCCCGGTAAGGGTGTCGCGAACAGCACTGCGCTTGAGATTATTATGGATTCCTTGCAGAATCTGGGCATTTTCCCCAAGGTTTTTGATTTGCGTGCGCAAGTCAGCCACGGCGCGGACATTGTCGATGGCCCTGCTCAAGCTCGCCGATACCAGGCCGACATCCTCAAAGGTGTTGATCAGGTAACTGTAACTTCCAGAGCGCAGAGACTGAACCGCCTCAGTCAGTGACGAGGGGTGGGTGGTGGTGATGATCACCTGAGTCTGGGGCATGTGGGCGCTTATTTGGGTTGTCAGAAAGCCGCCAGAGGCGCTTTCGACATCGACGTCGGTGACAACCACTGGAAATGGTGTTGCCTGCAGCAACTCCCAGGCACTCCGGGCGTCATCCATGGCGCTGGCTTCATGCCCGCAGTCATTCAACGCCTGGGTTATTATTTGTCGAAAAAACTGTTTCTGTATCACCACAAGAATGCGCATCGGTTCCCCTGTATGGGCCATCTCTTCAAGTCACGAATAATCTGTCATAGTAACGTAAATTTTGACACTGTTCTACCATTAAGAGTATCCATCTTAATAATTCAGGGAAAAAGCTTTATGCAGATCGAATAATCAACCGTCATTGGAGAACGGCTCCTGTCTTAAACCCTATATGTTCGGGGAGGTGTGCCTTAGTGCCAAGTGCGGCTTAAACCCAGATCCGCAGAACCGGGGTGGATAAAGAGTGTAAGTGCTTGCCCTGAAAAAGGGTTTCAAAAAAGCGTAGATTCACCCATTGGTTAATCGGTGAATTTTTGATCCCTTAGGCAGGTCAATGACTTGCGCTATTGCCCGGTCAGAATTCACGGATTCAGGATAAAGTGTCGTCTGGCTCTTGTCTTCTCAAGGCGCGCCACCTGGAGGAGGTCCGTTTATGACCGTTCGAGCTTTTTACAAAACAGGCGCGCCTGGTCGGTTGAAAACCTGAATTCCACCGAGCCGGACCAGTTCTCAAAAAACGCAGCCGGGTCAAACTGGATGCAAAGAGTGGTTTCTTTCTTGACGGAGCAGTTGAGCTCGTTGATTCGTTGGTGGTCCAAGGGGATGTTGATGATCGGTCTGAAAGATGAAAACGCCGCAATACGTATCTGGGTGATGACGATTGAGCCGGTAAACCAACTCACTCTGGACGAGTAGCGTTTGCCGGGGGCGCGGAAGTTCTTGAAGCGTGTGGTGCAGCTAAGCCCCTCATCGAGCAGGACGATCCCTTCCGCCTCAAGAATCGGCCGCATGGCCTTGGGGATTTTTCCGAGACCGAAAAGTCTGTAGAGGATGGATTTTCCCATGGTTGCCTGAGGCCCCCTTTATTGGCAGAGGAAAGAAAAGAAAACCGCCCCGATACCAACCAGCAGTATGGCCATTGCGATGATGAACCCGGCTAGCCAGCAAAGGCCGGAGGGGCGCCCCAGGTTAAGGGTCCAGCCCATCCAGGGTATTTTTTTTGGAACCCACGTGCGGGTGTCGGCCTTGCTGGAATAAACGGCCATCCAGTCGGGCCCGCGCCAGTTGCCGGGGGTCTCCCACTCAGCCTGGTTGATCTCGTCTTGATTCATCTCGCTCTTCTCTGGAGTGGAACCGTATCGCGGTTTTTCAGCCATTTGCTTTCCATGTTAATCTGCCACCTCCGCCTGGAACCACAGATAAACAACCCGTCGGTTTCTGACATGTTTAAGTCTGATCCGTGTAAATCAGATTTTATCCGCGTCCTGAGGTTTTAGAATTTGTTCTGGAAACACGCTGAGATCCGCCTAAAGCCCGTAAAGCTTCATCTTCTCCCAGAGGTTCTTCCGGCTGATCCCCAGCACGGCGGCTGCCTCTGTCTTGTTGTCCCCGGTTTTTTTCAGCGCCCGCTGAATGCACCTTTTCTCTGTCTGCGCCACCGCGGCGGCGAGGTTCTCCTCTTCAATGTCGCTGCCGCTCTCCAACCCCCGAATCTCCACCGGTAGGTCCCAGAGCTGGATTTTTGAAGCCGGCGCCAGCACCGAGACCCGCTCGAGAAGATTTTTGAGTTCCCGCACATTGCCGGGAAATGCATACTCTTCCAACGCCTGAGATGCCTCTGCCGAGAGCTCGAAGTCAAGGCCCCTTTCGCGGCCATATTCCCCCAGAAAGAAATTGGCCAGCTCAAGGATATCGCCGCCTCTTTCCCTTAAA